>JBKPRM010000151.1:0-6032 GCA_046734555.1 Actinomycetota bacterium
GATAACGGAGCGGGTCTCGTGGGCTCGGAGATGTGTATAAGAGACAGATCGTGGACCCGCTCACGGGGCAAGCGATCTCGTCAGATGTCGAGGTGCTCGACCCCGAGTCGATCGCCCCGTTGCGCCACGCGGCCGCGGCGGAGATCGCCGCGGCGGACAACCCGGGCAAGCTTCCGCTCGCGATCGCGTCCGCCGTGGTGCTGGCGGTCGTGTTCGCACCGCTGGCACTTCGGTTCCGACGGTAGCGGGGTCTGGTCCGTCCGGTGTGCGTCGCCGGGGTTTCCAAGGCAAGATGAACGCATGAGCGATTCTCACGAGGAAGATCTGGTGCAGGTGTGGTCGACGCCGGACGCGGTTCAAGCCGAGCTCACCAGGGCGCGACTGGAATCCGAGGGCATCGAGGTGCTGACGAAAAGCGGCCTCGGCGGCAGCGACGCGATCCCGACAGGGCCGGCGTACCTGTTCGTCTCAGCCGATCAGGAGGCGGAGGCCCGCAGGATCATCGACGCGATCGCGTCCGGCGCATACGCGCTGGACGATGATGCCGACGTGGGTGACGAAGACGCCACATGAGCTGATCGGTGCTCCGAGCCGCCGCCCGGACCACGACCGCACAGGATCAGCGCTTCGAGTACTGGGGCGCCTTGCGGGCCTTCTTCAGGCCGTACTTCCGTCGTTCCTTCTCGCGTGAGTCGCGTGTCAGGAAGCCATCGGCTTTCAGCTGCGATCGGAGCTCCGGATCGAGTTCGATCAACGCGCGAGCCACGCCGAGCCGCACGGCCCCTGCCTGCCCGGCGATGCCGCCTCCCCTGATCGTCGCTGCGATGTCGTAGTCGCGCTCCCGACCCAATGAGGTGAGCGGCGCGCGCGCGACCATGCGATGCACGCGGGTCGGGAAGTAGTCGTCGAGGGGGCGGCCGTTGACGACGAACTCGCCGGCTCCCGGGACGATACGCACGCGTGCGATCGCCTCCTTGCGTCGGCCCGTCGAAAGCTTCGATGCGATCACTGCCACGTGCAGGTCACTCCTCGGTCTTCTTCCTCGTCGTGCGCTTCCGCGCCGTGGTTTTCTTGGTCGCGGACTTTGCCTTCGCCGCGCTCTTCGCCTTGCTGGTGCTCGTCGCCTTCGGCGCCGTCGCCTTGCGCTTCGCGGCCGTCTTCGGCTTGGCCGCCGCGGTCTTCGCGGGCGCCGTGGTCGCCGCCTCTTCGCTTTCCGCCGGCTTGGTCTTGCGGACGCGAGGCTTGGGCGCCGGCGCGGCCTTCGGCGCGGGGAGGCCCTCCCACGACGGTCGCTCGCCGAGCGCCAGGGCCACCGGCTTCTGGGCGGCGTGCGGATGCTCAGGCCCCGGCACCACGTGAAGCTTCTTGATCATCTGCCGGCCAAGGCTGTTCTTGGGCAGCATGCCGCGGACCGCCTTCTCGACCGCCGCGACGGGCCGCCTCGCCATCAGGTCCCGGTATCGCGTCGCGGTGATACCGCCGGGGAAGCCTGAGTGCCGGTAGGCGTACTTGTTCTCGCCTTTGTTCCCGGTGAGCTCGATCTTGTCAGCGTTGATGATCACGACGTGATCGCCGGTGTCCATGTGCGGCGCGTACATCGGCTTGTGCTTGCCGCGCAGGAGCGTCGCGACCTCGGAGGCAACCCTTCCCAGCACCTGACCGCCGGCATCGATGACGAACCAGCGGCGTTCGATGTGCTCGGGCTTGGGTGAATAGGTCTTCATAACGTGGAGATGTCGGCCCGGCAGGGCCGACCAACGCACCAGCCTACCTGCGGTCTCGCGGGGCCGTCAAAGACCGCGCAGGTCGGAACGGCGACCGTAGATCACGCGCTCGAGGGTGAGACCCTGCGGCGGCGCGGCACGCGGTGCCTTCGAGCGATCGCGCAGCCCGAGGATCTCGGCGGGCTCGTCGGGTCCCATGCGTCCGTCGCCGACGCGAACCAGGGTTGCGACCAAGATCCGCACCATCTGCTGGAGGAAGGCGTTGGCTCGGAGCACGAACTCGACGCGCTCGCCCGCCGACCGGATCGTCAGCCGCTGGAGGTCCCGGATCGTCGGCCGCCCGGCGCCGGGGTGGCGACAGTAGCTGGTGAAGTCGTGCTCCCCTATCAGCGGCAACGCCGAACGACGCATCGCCCGGACATCGAGCGCTCCCGAACGGAGCCACGTGAACCGGCCCGTGAATGGGTTGGGGATGCTGCCGGTGTCGATCACGTAGCGGTACACGCGGGCCGACGCGGAGAAACGAGCGTCGAAGCCCGACCCGACGTCGGCGACGGATGCGACGGAGATCTCGGGCGCGAACCGTCCGTTGAGGAACGCCTGGATCTGGCCGGGTGTCCGTGCGGTCGCGGTGTGGAACGAGGCGACCTGCCCGCGGGCATGGACGCCGGCGTCAGTGCGCCCGGCGACGGAGAGCTGGACCGGCTCTCGCGTCAGCTCCGCAAGGGCCGTCGTCAGCACACCCGCCACGGTGCGGATCGACGGATCACGCTGCGCCGCCCATCCACGGAACCCGGTGCCGTCGTAGCCGAGGTCGAGACGGATCGTTCTGGCAACGTTCACGCGACGGAGTATGGCGCGTCAGTCTCCGTCGATACGGTGTCGGACATGGCGATCGAGGTCCGACCCGCGGTGGTGCACGACCTGCCGGCGGTCCGCCGGCTGCTCGCGTATCTGCACGACCCGCCGCACGAGGTGCCGTGGTCGACGTCGCTGTGGACGCGGATCGTGAGCGACCCGAACCGGGCGGTGCTTCTCGCGTTCGAGCGCGGGGAATACGCCGTGGGCACGACCGACGTGCTGATCGTGCCGAACCTCACCCGTGGTGGCGCACCAAGGGCGAGCGTCGAGAACGTCGTCGTCGACCCGGCCTACCGCGGCAGAGGCGTGGGACGCGCGCTGATGCGACAGGCGATCCGAACAGCCGAGGACGCGGGGTCCGACGAGGTGCAGCTCGCGTCCTCGATGTGCTGGGTCGCCGCACACGGCTTCTCCGAGGCACTCGGGTTCGAGCGCGATGCTGCCGGATCCCGGTTGCGGCTGCGCCGGCGCGAAGGCGCCGGAGCCGCCTGACTACGCCGTCTCGACGAGCTCGATCCGCGCCATCGGGGCGCCGTCTCCCTTACGGGGGCCGAGCTTCAGGATCCGCGTGTAGCCACCCGGGCGTTCCGCGAAGCGGGGCCCGATCTCGTGTAACAGAGCCGCCACGATGTCGCGGTCCGGGAGGTCCTTCAGGACCTCCCGCCGCGATGCCAGATCGCCCTTCTTCGCCTTCGTGATCATCTTCTCGGCATAGGGACGAAGGAGCTTCGCCTTGGCCTCGGTCGTCGTGATCCCCTGGTGGATGAACAGCTGCGCGGCGAGGGTCGACAGCATCTGCCGTTGGTGGTCCGGACCGGAGCCCAGTCGCGGTCCCTTCTTGGGCGTCGGCACCGCCGCTTCACTCCTCCCGGAGGCCGAGGCCGAGCTCTTCGAGCTTCTGCTTGACCTCATCGATCGACTTCTGCCCGAAGTTGCGGATGTCCATGAGCTCGGACTCCGACTTCTGCACCAGGTCGCCGACGGTGTTGATGCCCTCGCGCTTCAGGCAGTTGTAGGAGCGGACCGACAGGTTCAGCTCCTCGATCGTGATCTGGTAGTCGCTCGGGAGCTCGTCGGCCTCCGCCGGGCCGACCGAGACGCTCTGGGCTTCGGCCAGGTCGGCGAACAGGTTCACCAGCTCGAGCAGGGTGCCGCCGGCCGACGCGAGCGCCTCACGCGGCGTCACCGACCCGTCGGTCTCGACGTCGAGGATCAGCTTGTCGCGGTCGGTCATCTGCTCGACCCGGGTGTTCTCCACCGTGTAGCTGACCTTGCGAACCGGCGAGAAGATCGAGTCGACCGGGATCACGCCGATCGGATCGCGCGGCTTCTTGTTCTTGTCCGCCATGCGATAGCCGACGCCTCGCTCGACGGTCATCTCGATCTCGAGCGATCCGCCCTTGCCGATCGTCGCGACGTGCAGGTCGGGATTCAAGATCTCGACGCCCGCCGGCGGCGCGACGTCGCCGGCGGTGACCTCTGCGGGCCCCTTGGCCTTGAGATACATCGTCGTCGGCTCCTCGAGGTCGGAGCGAACCACGAGCTCCTTCAGGTTCAAGATGACGTCGGTCACGTCCTCGGTCACCTTCGGGACCGTGGCGAACTCGTGCAGCACGCCGTCGATCCGGACCGACGAGATCGCCGCCCCGGGGATCGACGACAACAGGGTGCGGCGAAGCGAGTTCCCGACCGTGTAGCCGAAGCCGGGCTCGAGCGGCTCGATCGTGAACCGGGAGCGGATCGGCGAAACGGTCTCTTCCGCGATCTGCGGTCGTGCAACGATGAACAACTTCCATCCCTCCTTGGACGGGGGATCATCCAGTACTCCCCGCCTCCTACGGTCCCGGTCGCGGTGTAGCGACCGGGCTCCGCGCGCGTCAGACGCGGCGGCGCTTGCGCGGCCGGCAGCCGTTGTGCGGCACCGGCGTCACATCTTGGATCCCGGCGACCTCGAGGCCCGCGGCCGCGAGGGATCGGATCGCGGTCTCGCGACCCGACCCGGGGCCTTTCACGAACACGTCGACCTTCTGCAAGCCGTGCTCCTGCGCGGCGCGCGCCGCCTTCTCGGCGGCGAGCTGCGCGGCGAACGGCGTCGACTTGCGCGAGCCCTTGAACCCGACGTTGCCGGCGCTCGCCCACGACAGCGTGTTGCCCTGCTGATCGGTGATCGTGACGATCGTGTTGTTGAACGTCGACTTGATGTGCGCCTGCCCGTGCAGGACGTTCTTCTTCTCGCGACGCTTGGTCTTCTTCGCCTTGGGTTTGGCCATGTGTTCGCGGGCTCCCTACTTCTTCGCCTTGACCTTCTTCTTCCCCGCGATGGTCTTCTTGGGACCCTTGCGGGTGCGGGCGTTCGTGTGCGTGCGCTGACCGTGGACCGGCAGCGAGCGGCGGTGCCTGATGCCCTGATAGCAGCCGATCTCGATCTTGCGCTTGATGTCTTGCGCGACCTCACGCCGGAGGTCGCCCTCGACCTTGAAGTTCGTGTCGATGTAGGCGCGGATCTTCACGACCTCCTCTTCCGAGAGGTCGCGGACCTTCGTGCCCCCATCGATACCGGTTCCGGAGACGATCGCGAACGCACGCGTGGGACCGATGCCGAAGATGTAGCGAAGCGCGATGTCCAGCCGCTTGTCGCGTGGGAGGTCGACGCCGGCGATCCGTGCCATGAGGTGGCTCCTCGCTTCCTCGCTCAGCCTTGCCGCTGCTTGTGCCGCGGATTGGTACAGATGACCATGATCCTGCCACGCCGCCTGATCACGCGGCAGCGATCGCACATCTTCTTGACGCTCGGACGAACCTTCATCTGCCTCTTCCCGACTTGCCTATTTGAACCGGTACACCACACGGCCTCTGGTGAGGTCGTACGGCGAGAGCTCCAACTTGACCCGGTCGCCCGGCAAGATCCTGATGTAGTGCATCCGCATCTTGCCGGAGATATGAGCGAGCACCGTGTGCCCATTCTCGAGTTCGACCCGGAACATGGCGTTGGGGAGGGGCTCCACGACCGTCCCCTCGACTTCGATCACATCGTCCTTGGCCACGCTCCAGGTCTTTCCCGTCGACTGACCCCTCCGGACGCGCCGAAACACAGGCCGCCGGACGGGGAGCTCACAGTATAGGAGCGGTCGGATGTACCCCACAACATATGGGGCGGCATCCGGCGTTCACCTCACGTTCAGGGCAGTTTCACACGAGGTCGATAGACTCCGCGCTCGTGCGGGGGGGACGGGTGGGAGCTCTAGGCTTCGTTGCGCTGCTTTGCTTGTGCGGCCTGGTCCAACCAGCCCTCGCCCAGGAGTCCCCCAGCCCCTCTCAGACGCAGAGCCCATCGCCCTCACAGACCCCGTCCGAGAGCCCAACCCCCGATTCCTCACCGAGCCCCAGCACCGACCCCCCAGAGTCGCCGTCACCCAGTCCCACGGGCGACGTGTTCCACCCCCGAGG
>JBKPRM010000152.1:0-4784 GCA_046734555.1 Actinomycetota bacterium
TCTCGGTGCCCACGATCTTGGGCTCGATCCTGGTCCTGACGCTGCTGCACGGCGGCGGCGCGGTCGTGATCGCGCTGATCATCGCCCTGTTCGCGTGGCCCGACATGACACGGCTCGTGCGATCGGTGGTGATCGCCGGGAAACAGCGCGGCTATACGCGCGCGGCGCGCAGCATGGGCTCGTCGGGACGCCGGGTCCTGCGCCGTCACGTGCTGCCGAACGGCATCGGACCCGTGCTGGTGTTCTCCGCGTACGTGATCGGCAGCTCGGCTGGCGCTGAGGCGGGATTGACGTTCCTCGGGGTGGGCCTGCGGCTGCCGGCGATCTCGTGGGGGCTCCAGCTGGCCGTGGCGGAGACGCGGTTCCCAGAGCTCGGCTACCTGATGTTCTTCCCGTCGCTGTTCCTCTGCCTGTTGATCGGCGCCTGGATCCTGCTGGGCGAATCCCTCCGCGACGCGATGGATCCGAAGTTGTTCGGAGGCGGCGGCGGTGTCTGACCCGCTGCTCGACATCGAGGACCTCCACGTCGAGTTCCGGACCGAAGAAGGCGTCGTCAAGGCCGTCGACGGTGTCACATACGGCCTTCGGAAGGGTGAGGTGCTCGCGATCCTCGGCGAGTCGGGGTCGGGCAAGACGGTCCACGCACGTGCCGTCATGCGGATCCTCGACACGCCTCCGGCATTCGTCACCGGCGGCGAAGCGCTCGTCGACGGGATCAACGTCTTCGACCTGCCGGAAGACGACATGCAGAAGGTCCGCGGTGCGCGGATCTCGATGCTGTTCCAAGACCCGCACACGGCGCTCGATCCCGTGTACCCGATCGGACAGCAACTCGTCGAGCTCCTGCGGCTGCGCCGTGGGATGTCGAAGCGCGAGGCGCGCGCCGAGTCGTTGAAGCTGCTCGAGCGTGTGGGGATCCCGTCACCGGAAGGGCGTCTGAAGGCCTATCCGCACCAGCTCTCCGGCGGGATCGCCCAGCGCGTGATGGTCGCGATGGCGGTCGCGCTCGACCCCGACATCCTGCTCGCCGACGAGCCGACGTCATCGCTCGACGTCACCGTGCAGGCGCAGATCCTCGAGCTGCTGAAGTCGCTCGTCGCCGAGAGCGAGATGTCGATGGTGCTGATCACGCACAACCTCGCCGTCGCCGTCGCGACGGCGGACCGGATCGCGGTGATGTACGCGGGGCAGCTCGTCGAGATCGGACCCGCCAAGCAGGTGTACGCACACCCCGGTCATCCCTATACCGCGGCGTTGCTTCGATCGATCCCGGACATCAACGTCCGGGAGGAGCGGCTCCCGGCGATCAAGGGAGCGCCACCCAACCTGCTCCGGCCGCCGCCCGGGTGTCCGTTCCATCCGCGGTGCGAGTACGCGACCGACATCTGTTTGCAGGAGATGCCGCCGCTCGAGCCGGTGGAACCGGGCCATGCGAGCGCGTGCTGGCACGCGGACGAGGTCGTGCGATGACGGCTGGCGACGTCTTGATCCACGTCGAGGACGTGGTGAAGCACTTCCCGCTCAAGGACAAGGTGTTCGGGTCCAGCGGCGTGATCCACGCGGTCGACAACGTCACGCTCGACCTGCACGAGGGAGAGGTCCTCGGTGTGGTCGGTGAGTCCGGCTGCGGCAAGTCGACGCTCGCGAGCCTGATCATGAAGCTCGAGGAACCGACGTCGGGGCGGATCGAATACCGGGGCGTCGACCTCGCGCGGTTCGACGACGACCAGCTCAAGGACTATCGGCGGGAAGTCGCGATGGTGTTCCAGGACACGTTCGGATCGCTCGATCCGCGTATGACGATCAACGACGTGCTGACCGAACCGTTCACGATCCACCGCGATGTCCTCGACAAGGACCTCTGGCCCGACAAGGTGCGCGCGTTGTTGAAGCTCGTCGGCCTCGACCCCGACCACGCGAACCGCTACCCGCACCAGTTCTCCGGTGGTCAACGCCAGCGTATCGGCATCGCGCGTGCGCTCGCGCTCGATCCGAAGGTCCTGATCTGCGACGAACCGGTGTCGGCGCTCGACGTGTCGGTGCAGGCGCAGGTGGTGAACCTGCTCAAGGACCTGCGTGACGAGTTCGGGCTCTCATACATCTTCGTCGCGCACGACCTGTCGGTGGTGCGCCAGATCGCCGACCGCGTCGCGGTGATGTACCTCGGCCAGGTCATGGAGATCGGCGACGAAGCTGACGTGCTGCTGCGCCCGTCGCACCCCTATACCCAGGCGCTCGTCTCGGCCTTGCCGACGGCAGACGTGGAGGGCAACGTCACCGGAGAGCGGATCGTCCTGTCCGGCGACCTCCCGAGCCCTGCGGATCCACCGTCCGGGTGCCGGTTCCGGACCCGCTGCTGGATGGCGCAACAGAAGTGCGCCGACGAGGAGCCCGCCCTGATCGAGCGGGGCACCGGTCGCCCCACGAAATGCCACTTCGTCACCGCCGGAACCGCCGGCGTGGCCGCCGGCGTCTGACCCCTGTCACAGCGCCGCGGTCCCGCGGCATGGAAGCCTGACGGAACCGCCCGGCACGCGGCGGGCGTCGGAGGTCAGCCCAGGGATCGGCCACGGGTCAGCCAGAGGTCAGCCAGGGATCGGCCAGGGGTCAGATGGACGAGCGGAGCGACACCGAACTGCTCCTCGCATCGCGGGCGGAGCCTGTGGCGTTCGTCGAGCTGTACCGGCGGCATGCCGAGGAGCTGCTGCGCTATTTCGCGCGGCGCACGCTCGATCCGGAGGCGGCCGCCGAGCTGACCGCGGAGACGTTCGCCGAGGCGTACGCGTCGCGGCGCAACTATCGAGATACGGGGGTCGACGGCGTGGCGTGGCTGTACGGGATCGCGCGACACCAGCTGGGACGATTCTTCCGAACGGGCAGGATCGACGCTGCCGCGCGGCGACGGATCGGCCTGCCCCGCGAAGAGCTCCCGGCCGAGGATTACGAGCGGATCGAGGAGCTCGTCGACCTCCAGCCGATCCGTGAGGCGCTCGTGGATGCGCTCAGCACGTTGCCCGAGGAGCAGCGCGACGCCCTGCGGCTGCGGGTGATCGACGGGTTGGCATACCCCGACGTCGCGCGGCGCCTCGGCGTGGCAGAGGCGGCGGTGCGGCAACGCGTGAGCCGGGGGTTGCGACGGATCGCCCTCATCCTGCAGGAACGAGGCCTGAGCCTCGCGACGGAGGTGGAGTAGATGCAGAGCGAGTTCGAATCCCTCCGTCGGCTGGAGCTGCATCTGTCCGAGGTGGCTCGCGCGGAAGGTGAGCGCCTCGCCTCGGCCGCAACTCCTCGTCGACGTCGGCACTGGCGCGGCTGGGCCACCGCCGCCGCAGCCCTCCTGGTGGTCGCCGGCCTCATCGGCGGGGTCATCGGGACGAGCGACATCCGCGAGAACGCGATGTCTGAGGCCACGTCAGCGGCCGGGGTCGTGGGGCTCGCGCCACCGCCCGATCGACATCAGACGGCTCCTCAGCCTGCAAAGGTGCCAGGCCTCGACCAAGGGAACCTGAGCGAGGCACCATCGACGGCGCTCGAAGAGCAGCAGAAGGGTGATGCGCAGGCGGGATCGTCGATCACGGATCTGTCGAAGATCATCCGCGACGGCCAGCTGGCGGTCACCATCGACGACGGAAGCTTCAGCACCCGTTCGATCGAGGTCGCGCGCATCGCGGTCGCCAACCATGGGTCGGTTCTTTCCTCATCGACCAGTGGCGGTGAGAGCGGCTCGTTCACGCTGCGGATCCCCGCGGCCAACTTCGAGAAGGCGATGAACCAACTCTCGAAGCTCGGTACGGTCGACTCCTCCGAGGTGCACGGGCAGGACGTGACCGCGCAGTACGTCGACCTCAAGGCGCACATGAAGATCTACGTCGCGCGCCGGAAGGTGTTGTTCGGCCTGATGGAGCAGGCGAACTCGATCGGTGAGACGCTCACCGTGCAGCGGGAGCTCGACGACGTGCAACTGAAGATCGATCAGATCCAGGGGCAGCTCAACTACATCAACAAGCAGGTCGCCGAGTCCACGATCAAGGTCGACCTCCACGAGCCCGACGCGGCGGTGGCGACGCCGGCCGCCGGCGACGTCGAGAACCCGAGCCTTGGCCGCGCCTGGGACCACGCGGTGCAGGGGTTCCTGAACGTGCTCGCCGCCGTGACGATCGGCCTCGGGTACCTGATCCCGATCGGCATCGTCGTCGCCATCGCCTACGGCATCGCGATACTGATCAAGCGACGCCGCACCAGCCCCAGCAGCACCGATTAGGCGACGGGCGCGCCCGCGTCCCGAAGCCACGCCAGCGCGCGCGATCGTTCGGCGCTGATCGACGCGAGCGTGCTGTCGTCGCCCGCCGCGCCCTCCGTCGCGCCGAACCACGTGTCGGCCTCCCGCCATGCTGCCTCGATCACACCCGGATCGCGGAGACGAGCGGTCGCGCGGAACACCGACACCGATCCCGGCGACTCGATGGCGGCGTTCAGGTCGTCGACCGCGAACTCCTGGTCGATCGGGGGCAGCCCCTCGACCAACCGCAGGGCCCACAGCAGCACGCCGAGTGACTCCTTGCGCCACATGCCGTCCGCGATCGCCTCGGGCGGCCACGCCGCGGTGGGTGCGTCGAACAACCGGCGCTCGGTCTCGGTGAGCGCGTCGTTCTACGATTCACGCTCGAACCAGTTGGTCGTCTCGACGCGAGCGCCCTCGGCCTGGCGCCGGCGCATCTGATCGCGCGTCTCGGCAACGATCAGCTCGATCGACGCGCGGCGAACCATCGCGTACAGCACGAGCG
>JBKPRM010000153.1:0-3994 GCA_046734555.1 Actinomycetota bacterium
CCTCCGAACGCGTCGCGAGGTCGAACAGCCGAGCGCGGTCGAGCGCGGTGGCGATCCGAGCGGCGACCTCCTCGAAGTAGCTCCTCGTCGGGGCGTCGAAGTCCTGCGGTTCGTCGAAGGCGACGTAGAGCACGCCGAGCACGCGGTCGTCAGCCACGAGGGGCAGTGCGGCGCGGCCCTGATAGGGAAGGAACCGGTCGCCGATGTCGGGGAACGCCGCCGTGACGTCGTCGGTCGATCGGTAGTAGGCGCTGGCGCGATCACGGACCGCGCGCGTCACCGGCGTGTCGTCGTCGATCGGGATCGCGCGCCACTCGTCGCGTTTCTCGTCGAACCCTCGCAGTCGGGTGATCGCAAGCGATCGGCCATCGCGGGCGACGAGGCCGAGCCCGCCGTTGTGTGCGCCGAGAGCGCCGAGCGCCTCGAGGAAGACGGCATCGGCGACCTCATCCACCGACATCGAGGAGGCGAGCGCCTGCGTGACCCGATCGAGCCGTTCGGCCCGCGAGCGGCCGGACCGTTCGGCCTCCCGTTGCGACGTGACCTCGAGGGCCACGCCCAGGAAGGTGCCGTCGCCGGCCGAGGCATCGAGGGGGAAGCCCTGGTCGCTCACGAGCGCGTAGGTGCCATCGCCTCGGCGGAGCCGGTACTCGGCGGTGAAGGGATCGCCCACCTGCATCGCCGCCCGACAGGCGCCGAAGAGCTCGCGGTCGTCCGGATGGACGCTCGCGGCCCACCCGTCGCCGAGTGCCTCGGCGAGATCGCGGTCGAGCATACGGGCCCACGCCTCGCTCACGTAGGTGCAGCCGCGGCGAGGGTCCCACCTCCAGACGATCGCGGGGGCGCTCGCGAGCGCGCTCTGCATCTGCGCGGACGCGATCGTGCCGTCCGGCGCTTCGGCGAGCCCTTCCAACTCCTCCACGGTGTTCCTATCCTCTCGCGCGCTGGGGTCGCAGACCAGCGGCGAGCGCCCCGACCGCCCCGGGGTCCGAGCGACCGGGGATGCCTGCTACCGATACGTCAGCGCGATCAGCGAGACGATCACCAGCACCGACCCGAGGAGCCCGAGACCCCACAGCGCCTCGGACCAGTCCTGCCGGTCCTGCGCCCGATCGCGTCGTTCGGCCATGTGGGGTTGTTTACCCACGGTCACGGAGAACATTCCCCTGGAAGGCGCATCGGACAGCGGCGGGCTGGGCGTCCGGGTAGCCTCAACGCGTGGCGCTCGAGCTGGAGGACTACGCGCTGATCGGGGACACCCATACCGCCGCGCTGGTCGGACGCGACGGCTCGATCGACTGGCTGTGTCTCCCCCGGTTCGACTCGGGGGCCTGCTTCGCGGCGCTGCTCGGCGATCCGCAACACGGGCGATGGTTGCTCGCGCCGTCGGAGCCGCAGCGCGCGCGACGTCGCTACCGCGCGGACACGCTGGTGTTGGACACCGAACACGAGGTGCGGGGCGGCGCCGTCCGGGTGACCGACTTCATGACGCCGCGACGCGGGCAGGCGCGCGTGGTGCGGATCGTCGAGGGACTGCGCGGGGAGGTGATGATGCACAGCGAGCTCAACCTCCGCTTCGATTACGGGCTCGCGGTGCCGTGGCTGCGCGAGACCGCGCACGGCGCGCTCGCCGTCTCGGGTCCCGACGCCGTCATCCTGCGCACCGACGCACCCACCGACGTGACGACCGGGCTCGTGCGCTCGGAGTTCCCGATCCGGGCGGGGCAGCGACGCGCGTTCGTGCTGACGTGGCATCCTTCGTTCGAGGAAGCGCCTCCGAGGATCGACCCCTTCGACGCGCTGCGGAGCACGCTGCGCTATTGGACGCGGTGGTCGGAGCGTTGCACCTACACGGGGGAATGGCGCGAGGCGGTGCTTCGCTCGTTGATCACCTTGAAGGCGCTGACCCACCGCCCGACCGGCGGTGTGGTGGCCGCGCCGACGACCTCGCTGCCGGAGGAGCTCGGCGGCGCGCGCAACTGGGACTACCGCTTCTGCTGGCTGCGCGACGCGACCTTCACGCTCTACAGCCTGCTGATGGCCGGCTACATCGACGAAGCCGAGGCGTGGCGCGAATGGTTGCTTCGCGCCGTCGCAGGCGACCCGCGCGACCTCCGCATCATGTACGGCATCGCGGGGGAGCGGCGGTTCCCGGAGATCGCGCTCGAGTGGCTCCCCGGCTACGAGGGATCGCTGCCGGTGCGCGTCGGCAACGACGCCTCGCGCCAGTTCCAGCTCGACGTCTACGGCGAGGTCCTCGACCTGCTGCACCAGTCGTCGCGTGAAGGACTCCCGCACGAGCACGCAGCCTGGGAGATGGAGCTGCGGATCATGGACGTTCTCGAGTCGACGTGGCGCGAGCCCGACGAAGGCATCTGGGAGGTGCGCGGCGGTCGCCAGCAGTTCGTGCACTCCAAGGTGATGGCGTGGGTTGGGGTCGACCGGGCGATCCGCGACGTCGAGTTCTTCGGCTTCGAGGGGCCGGTCGACCGTTGGCGGGCGCTGCGGGACGAGATCCACGCCGAGGTGTGCGACCTCGGTTACGACGATGGGATCGGCGCGTTCACGCAGGCGTACGGGTCGACGGCGCTCGACGCCGGCGTCCTGATGATGCCGCTCGTCGGGTTCCTGCCGGCCACCGACGAGCGCATCGGGAGCACGATCGACGCGATCCAGAGCCGGCTGATGGTCGATGGGTTCGTCAGGCGCTACGACACCGAGACCCACGTCGACGGGATGCCCGGCGGCGAGGGCGCCTTCCTGCCGTGCAGCTGCTGGCTCGCCGACAACCTCGCGCTGCAGGGTCGCGACGACGAGGCGCGCGCGCTGTTCCAGCGCGTGCTGGACGTGCGCAACGACGTCGGCCTGCTCTCCGAGGAGTACGACCCCGTGCGCAAGCGTCTCGTCGGCAACTTCCCCCAGGCGTTCTCCCACGTGTCGGTGATCGGTACGGCGCGCAACCTGTCTCGCCGGGTCGAGGGCCCGGCCGACCGCCGGCGCCGGACCGGGCGGCTCGCGACCGGCCTCCGCGCCGCGCGCGGCGCGAGCTCGTGACGCTCGCGGACGTCCGGGGATCACTCGACCGCGCCGCGATCCTGCTGGACTTCGACGGCACGCTCGCGCCCATCGTCGACGACCCCGCGGCGGCGCGACCGGTGGACGGCGCGGAGGAGGTATTGCGCGCGCTCGCGGCCCGGGCGGCCGTGGTCTGCGTGATCACCGGCAGGCCGGCGACGTTCGTCCGCGCCGTGCTCGACGTGCACGCCGTCGAGGTGATCGGGCTCTACGGGCTGGAGGCGTCGCCGCCCCTCGACCCGCAGGTGTTGTCGACGGTCCGCGAGCTGGCCGCTCGGATCCCCGGCGCCACGATCGAGGACAAGGGCGCGAGCGTCGCCGTGCACGTGCGTCGAACCGCCGACCCCGACGCTGCGGCGGCGTCGGTCCGCCCGGGCCTGCGGGCCCTCGCCGACGAGCACGACCTCGCGCTCTTCGAGGGCAAGCGCGTGCTCGAGCTCGCGCCACGCGGCGCGCGCAAGGCGGGCGCGGTCACGGCGGTGCTGGAGCGGACGCGCCCCGCCGCCGCGCTCTACGCGGGCGACGACGCGGAAGACGCGGGGGCGTTCGCGGCGCTCGCCGACGCAGGCATCCCGATGTGTCGCGTCGCGGTGACGGCGTCAGGAACGCCCGAGCGCCTGATCGAGGTCGCGGATGTCCACGTCAAAGGACCCGAAGCCCTCGTCGCCCTGCTCCGGACGCTGTGAGCCGATCCCCGCGACGACGTCGATGTCGCGCAGCTGCGCGGTCAGCCACCGCACGGGGTTGCGCGTCAGCACCGCGCGGGTGAGCCCGCGCGATCGGCGGATCTTCTCCTCACGTGACATCTCAAGCGAGGCGGCGATCGCGTCGGCCGTCTCAGCCACGTCGAACGGGTTCACCGGCAGTGCGTGGCGCCCGAGCCGTGCGAAGGCACCGGCGTTCTCCGACAGGATCAGCG
>JBKPRM010000154.1:0-3122 GCA_046734555.1 Actinomycetota bacterium
CGCGCGCATCGCGGAGCTGACGAGCAACTTCCTGACGACGACGGCGGCAGGCCGGCCCATCCCCCGCCGATGGTTGCCGGCGCTCCTCACGATCCTGCGGCTCGACAGCGAGCGCTTCGAACGGGCCTTCGCGCGCAACACGGTCCTGTACTGGTCCGGCAGCGGTCCGGTCGAGGGACTCCATCTCGGCGCCGACAAGGCGATCGAGGTCGCGACGCGCGTGGCGCAGCGGATCGAGCCGGGTTCGATCGTCGTCGAGGAGCTCACCGAGGCTGACGACAACCTCGACGTGGTCGCGCGCGTGACGTTCGCCCATGCCGCTGCACACCTGCCGCCGCTCGAAACGACGATCCACGGCGTGTTCCGATTCGATGATGCGGGGCGGATCGCCTTGCTGTACGCGACGCCCTACGACGGCGCCGCGATCGAGCCCTACCTCACTTAGCCGGTCGAGCGAGCCGCGTTCTCCGCGGCCCACGCCGGACGGGGGGCATCGCTCCAGAGCCGCTCCAGGTCGTAGTACGCGCGCTCTTCCTCGCCGAAGACGTGGACGACCACGTCGACGTAGTCGAGCAACCACCATCCGGCGTCGGCCTCACCCTCGCGGCGAACCGGCCGCAGATCGAGCTCGCGGCGGACACGGTCCTCGACGGCCTCGATCACCGTCTTGGACTGCCGGTTGGACGACGTCGAACAGATCACGAAGTAATCCGTGATCGACAGGAGCTCGGCGACGTCGAGCACCACGACGTCGGCCGCCTGCTTGTCGCGGGCGGCCTCGGCAGCGGCGAGCGCGATCGCCCGCGAGATCGATGAGATGTCCGTCATGCGTGGAAGTCGTGGCCGACGATCACGGTCACGTCGGCGACCCCAGATGGTACCTGGGAGACGATGAGCTTCCCGACGCCGAGCGCTTCCTTCGCGTCGGCAGCAACCTGCTCGTTCTCCGGCCCGTCCGCGATGACCTGCGTCGTCTGATGGTCGAACGTGTCGGCGTTGTCGGACAGGACGACGCGGAACCCGGCGGGGATCAGCAGGGCCCCCACCGACGAGCCGACGCCGGGCTCTCCGTTCCCGTTGCGGACCTCGGCACGCGCGGGGGTCTCGGTGTCGTACAGCTCCGACATCAGCTGGTCGAGGTCTGGCTGCGCGGGGATCGTCGTCGAGGCGCCGACCAGCGTCTGCGTCGGCATGATCTCGATGCGTGCGGGCCCGGCCCCCAGGATGTCCGCCGCTGCGGCGGCATCGTCGGCGTCGCTCAGGTCCGTCGGTGAGAGATTCGGCTGGCCGGCGAGCAGCGCTCGCAAGACGTCGGCCCAGCGCGCGGCGGTATCGTCGGCGCTCTCGCGCAGGAGGGCGATGACCTGCTCGCCGGTCATGTGCACCTCCCCCGGCCCGAAGATCTCGTCGCCCGACGGATACAGGTCGCCGAGATCGGCGTTGAGGCCACCCATGCGATCGACGAGGGCCCCGAGCCTGTCGAGATCCATGATCGCGTAGTGGTCGTTCCACGCGCCGTCGACGTTCGAGACGCCGATCTGCATCGAGGGGCCGTCGAGGTCGCGCAGCTGCTCCGAGCTCATCTCCCCCGCGCCCGGCATGACGACGGTCATGTCGGGTGGCAGCACGACGGCGGCGCTCTCCCGGCCGCCCCCGGTCCCGATCGTCGCAAGCAACGCGTTGGGCGAGCCCGTAACCGCGAACGCCAGCAGTTGGGTCGGCCCCGTCGCGACCGACGGCGCCGTCGTCGCAGACGGTGTCGCCGAGGCGCCGGGCTCGCCGCCGCCGGACGCGATCAACGCGATCCCGATCAGCAGCGCGATCAGGACGACCGCCACGATCGCCTGCACGCGCCAGCGCCGCTCCACCTGGCGCGAACGCGCCGCTCGCGACGGGACGCCGTTGCCGTCGTCGGTCATCGATACAACCCCGCTGTTCGGATGTACGACTCGACCGGCTGCGGCACGAGGAACCGGATGGGCCGACCGTCGTGGACGCGCTCGCGGATGTCGGTCGAGCTGATCGCGAGCGCGGGGATGTGCATCACGGTCACGTCGGGGTGCGCATCGAACGGTTCGATGTCGTACCCGGGACGCGTCGCCGCGATGAAGTGCGCGAGGTCGAACACGACCTCGGGGTCCTTCCACTGCATGATCTCGAGCATCGCGTCGGCGCCGGTGATGAAGAACAGCTCGACGCCGGGCTCTTCGTCCCGCAGCGTCCGGAGCGTGTCGATCGTGTACGTCGGGCCGCCGCGGTCGACCTCGGTCCGGGAGATGCGGAACCGCGGCTCGGGCTCGATCCCGAGCTCGGTCATGCGGAACCGATCCTCCGGCGATGCGACGACGTCGTGCTCCTTCATCCAGGGCCGTCCGGTTGGGACGAAGACGACCTCATCCAACGAGAACTGGTGCAGCGCTTCCTCGGCGGTGACGAGGTGACCGACGTGGATGGGATCGAACGTGCCGCCCATCACGCCCAGGCGCGTCCCCATCGCAGCGGAGTCTAGGCGACCGACCCGGATGAACCGGTGAGCCGCCGGAGCATCGGCAGATGTTCGTCGTAGTGGTCAACCGTGCACTCCCGGAACACGTCCTTGGCGCCCGCGCTGGGCTCGGCGAGCGCCGTGAACGACACGCGCATCCGCGCCCTGGCGTCGTGCAGCTCCTGCCGTGCCTCGGCGAACGACATCGACCTCGACTCGGCGAGGAAGCCGGCGTTGACCTCGTCGGTCGGGCGGTCGGCGTCGGTCTCCCACGGCGGACCGAAGCCCGCGTTGTGGTCGACGCACTCCGTCCCGCGATCGAACCACCGCGCCACGTGATGGCACACGTCGGCGACGGACCACCCCTCTTGCTCTCGAGCGTCGGGGTCGGCGACGGCGTCGATCAGCGAGGCGAAGGCGACCCAGCCTTCGGCGTCGTCCTGCAGCAGGCGACCGACGTCAGGGTCGGACCCCAGCAGGTCGAGCCACGCGGTGAGATCGTGCACGTGTTTGGCGTAGTGGTTCGGACCCGACTCCTCGAACCAGCTCCATGCGTCCGGGGTGATCTCGGGGAGCGCTTGCCAGGCCGCTCGGGCCCGCGAGCGGGCGGCCGCGACGGCCTCTTGTGCCCCTGACC
>JBKPRM010000155.1:0-8115 GCA_046734555.1 Actinomycetota bacterium
AGGATCACCGCCTCACGTTCCTCGGCGAGGCGGTGGACCTCTTGAGCCCACTCGTCGAACGACAGCGTCGGGTGCGTCTCAGTCATCGACGTCCACCACTTCCAAGGAGAGATCGAGCGCCGGTGCGGAATGGGTCAGCCGCCCGACCGACACGATGCGTGCGCCGGCGTCCACGAACGCGCGCACGTTCTCGAGCGTCACGCCGCCCGAGATCTCGAGTCGCATCGGGTCACCCACCCGCTCGACGGCATCACGGACGCGCTCCGGCGTCGGGTTGTCAAGCAGGATGCGCTCCGCCCCCGCCTCGAGGGCGTCGGCGAGCTGGCTGAGCGTCTCGACCTCCACCTCGACCGGCAGGCCGGCCCGCTTCGCGCGGCGAACCGCCTCGGGCACGCCGCCGGCGATCCGCACGTGTGTGTCCTTGATCAAGATCGCGTCCGAGAGCGATGCGCGATGCAGCGTGCCGCCTCCGGCGGCGACGGCCGACCGCTCGACCGAACGGAGGCCGGGCAGGGTCTTGCGGGTGCAGAGGATCTGCGCGGGAGCCGCCGCATCGACATACGCACGGGTCAACGTCGCGATCCCGGAACAATGTCCGAGGAGGTTCAGGGCGGGTCGCTCCGCCACCAGCACGGTGCGCGCGTCGCCGCGCATCACGGCGACCCGGTCCCCGGGGCGGACCGCATCGCCGTCGGCCGCCTTCCAGTCGATCGCGACGTCCGTGCCGTCCCGCCGTGCGGCCGCATCGAACACCGCCTGCGCCGCGTCGACGCCGGCGAGCACGCCATCCTGCTTCACGACCAGTTCGGCAGCGCATCTCGTGCCATCGGGAACGGTCGATCGGGAGGTCACGTCGCCGGCGGGTGCGTCTTCGGCCAAGGCGAGACGCGCGAGTCCTTCGAGTTCATCCGCCATGGGAGTGCCTAAGAGGCATCGTATCGCGGCGCCGGAACATCTCCGTGAGACACTCCGCCGGTGAGCGAGCTGCGGGACGATCTGCGCGCCGTGCTCACCGACTCGCCGTTCTACCGATGGCACGGGTTGCGCGTCACCGACGCCTCGCCCGGCGCTGTCACCCTGGACCTCGATCTCGAAGAGCATCACCGCAACGTCCAGGGCTTCGCGCACGGCGGCGTGCTCGCCACGATCGCCGATGCCGCGATGGGGCTGAGCGTCCGCACCGCGCTCGACCCCGGCCGACGCCACGTGACGATCGAGCTCGGCGTCCACTACCTGCGGCCCGTCACCACCGGCACGATCACGGCGTCGGGCGAGGCGGTTCGCGTCGGCAGCGAGATCGCCTACGCCGAGGCGGTCGTGCGTGACACAGGCGGCCGCGACCTCGCGCGCGCGAGCGGCACGTACAGCGTGACGAGACCCCGCTAGTACTCGACGTCGAGGGTCGACATCACCTCGGCGAGCTTGCCGAGCGCGCCCGCGAGCCCCATGAGCATCCCCATGTTCCCGTCGACCTTGATCTTGCCCATCATGAAGGCAGTCACGGGGTTGGCCTCACGCCGCGCGAGCGCGACCGCGGTGTCGTAGCTCTGCGTGATCGTCGCGTCGGGGTTCTCCACGTCGCCGACACCGAGCTGGATCTTGCCCCCGTCGACGATGGTCCAGTAGTGCGCCGGGTCGGCACCGTCCATCGTGATGTGCTGTTGGATCCGCGCATTGGCTGCGCTCGCGGCCTTCATGAAGTCCTCGTCCGCGTTGGCGGCCTCCATCACCGCGGTGGCCCACTCCTGTGACAGGAACCGGATGCTCACGATCGTCCTCCTTGGCCGCCGGCGTGCGGCGTGCCCACCCTATCGTCAGTCCGGGAAGAGCTCCGGCGATGTGTAGTGCGTGTCGTCCCCGAGGAACCACACGATCCGACGCTCGCCGTCGACCTTCACCGTGTTGATGCTGGTGTTCCCCGGGAGGAAGAACATCTCCTGACCCTCCAAGCCGAGTATCTGCCCGATGTAGGCGTTGATCACGCCGCCGTGGCACACGACCCAGATGTCTCCGTCGTCATGTGCGGCGAGCGCGCCTTCCACGGCCTCGACCACGCGCTTCTGGAAGACGTCGGCCGGCTCCGAGTTGGGCGCCAGGAAGAAGAGCGGATTCTGCAGCAGGACGCGCTCGGGCATCTCGGGGTGTTCGCCGAGGAGCTCTTCGAACTCCTTCAGCTCCCAGTCGCCGATGTACCACTCCGCGAGGTCGTCGACGTAGGCCGCCGTCGCGCCCGAGGCGTCCAGGAAAGGCTGGATCGTCTCGCGCGCGCGCGTGAGCGGTGAGCAATAGATGCCGGCCGGCTCCGGCAACATGCGCAAGCGCCTCGTGAGCGCGGCAACTTGCTCACGGCCGGTCTGATCCAACGGCGGATCGGCAGCCCGGCCGCGAGGCGTCTCCGCGTGGCGGCTGGAGCGGTGATCCGCCTTCCCGTGACGGATCAAGTAGATGCGCCGCTCGTTCACCGAGCGGCGACCTTCGGGTGGCGCGCCTGCCAGTCGGCGGCGTACTCCTCGACGTCCTCACGGATCCAGATGCGCCCGCCGGCGAGCGACGCGATCGGCTCGGGGAAATGCCCGCGGTCGATGTAGGTGATGACCCGCCGCTTGTCCCAGCCCATGATCTCCGCCGCCTCGGAGACACCCACGAGATCGGGAACGACGTCGACCGTGAGCGTCGCCCCGTCTCCCGTGACCTTGCGCAGCTCGCGGAGGCAGCCCGAACGCGAAGTGGCCGTGACCTCGACGAACATCGGTGCGTCGAGGACCTGCGCGTACCAGCGGCCGCCCAGCTGCCACATCCGCGCGCGGACCGGTTCCCCCATGGCGGTCGAGTGTATGACGGTGTCGCTGCCGGGTGCTACGGCTGCCGTGGCTGCAGGAACATCCAGCGGTGTCCGAACGGATCGGCGGCGGAATAGAGACGACCTGGGGGCGCATCTTCGAGCTGTCGGATCATCATCGCGCCGGCCGCGACGGCACGCGCGTGATGCGCGTCGACGTCATCGACGATGACCATGACGCCGTCGACGACCCACGGCACGTCGAGCCACTTCCTCGCCGAGTCGCACACGTGAACGTGGTCGACCGGATCGAGGTACGCGGGGCCCGGCCACCCGAGCATGATCGTGCCGTCACCGTTCGAGAGCTCGACGTGGGTCACACGACCAGCTCCGTCGGTGAACCGCTCGGCTCGCTCCTCGAAGCCGAAGGCCGAGCAGAGCCAATCCGCGGCAGCGGCAACGTCGGCGTAGGAGATCATCGGGATCGCCGTGCCCGTCAACGGATACTCACCAGCCGCAGCAGGGCATGATGTAGCCACAGCCCGGGCACTTGTAGTGCGCGTGCTCGGGCTCCATCGGGTGACCACATATGTCGCACGGCACCCGCTTCGAGTCAGAGATCACGATGCATCGCGGATCGGTCGCGGACCCGATCTGCGCGTCCGTTACAGCCTCAACGTCCGCCACGATGCCGACCCTACACCGGGCCGCCGAGGCGGCTCATCATCCCGCCTGCCGAGGGAGGCGTCCCTGCCGGCGGAGCTCCCGACGCCAACAGTCGGTGTGCCAGTGGCGGCGTTCGTCCGGGGCCCCGACGGGGACGATGACGAGATGGCGGAGACCTGCCCGGACGACGTGGTCGCATCCGGGGCACCGGTACTCCTTCTCGCTCGCGACCTCGCGCACCTCGAAGCCTTCGACGATCGCCCAGGCCGGCGCGCGGGGCGTGCCGACAGGGGCGGGTGACGGCTGGTACTCCACCGGTGCGCGCCGGTTCTTGCGCGGCATCAGGCGTGCTCCCTGACGAACGCGACCACGTGCGGCACGAGCGCGGCCGCGTTCACCCGTGGATCATCCTTGCGCGATCGCTCGAACGAATGGCCCGCTCCGTCGAACGGCACGTAGGTCGCACGGTCGCCCAGCTTGCGCAGGACGCGCTGCAGCACGTCGGGATCGGCGAACGGGTCTCTCGTGCCCTGGAGGAACAGCATCGGCTGCGCGAGCCCGAAGAGGTGCTCGTCGCGCGGCTGATCGGGCCGGCCCGGCGCATGCAGCGGGTAGCCGAGGAACACGAGGCCGGCGGCCGGCATGCCCTCGGCGGCGGCGACGGAGGCCATCCGACCGCCGTAGCTCTTGCCGCCGGCGAATACCGGCCGGCCGTCGGCGCGGGCGGTGGCCGCCTCGACCGCAGCGACCACCGCGGCGGTCGCGTCCTTCGGCGACCCGGGGCTCCTGCGGCCCGCCTCGAGGTACGGGAAGTTGAACCGCAGCGCCGAGACGCCTGCCGAGGCCAGTTCCCCGCAGAACCCCGTGATGAAGGGATGGTCCATGCCGGCCCCGGCGCCGTGGGCGACCACCAGCGCGGGCGCATCCGTGCCACCGCCGTGCCATGCGGCGGAGACGTCTCCCTTCGGGGTCGCGAACGCGAACAGATCTTCCATCACGGCCATGATGTCAGGGGTGTGGTGTTCACCCGGGGTGGATGGTGCGCTTCGCGGACCGGATCCGCTCGCAGGAGCCCGGGCCGGGATAGATGACCCGGACCACCGTGTCCCGACGCACCTTCCGCTCGAAGAGGTATCGGCCCGCCGGCGATGTGGTGATCGTTCGGTCGGGTGCCCCGGCCGGTCGGAGCACGCGGAGCGTCACGTCCTGCGCAGCGGAACAGGCGGTGTCGATCGACCAGAGACGGCCTGAGATCTCGGCGCGGGACCCTGCCGGCACGCGCGCGGGCGCCGAGATCGTGAGTCGCCGACCGAGCTGTCCGTCATCGTTGTTGCCCCAGCAGTCGACGTCGCCGACCTGGGTGATGGCGCAGGTGTGAGAGCTCCCCGCAGAGATCGCGACGTACGGGCCGGGTCGATCGACCGCCTGGCCGAAGTCGTTGCGGCCCCAGCACTCGACCGAGCCGTCGGGTCGCAGCGCGCAGTTGTGATGGTCACCGGCGGACAGCTGCGTGAACGGCCCGGGCTTGTCCTTGGACTGACCATCGTCGGGCAGACCCCAGCAGTCGGCGGCCCCGGCCGTCGTGAGCGCGCAGTTGTGGCCATCCCCGGCCGACACCTGCACGTAGGGCCCGGCGTGATCCTCGGCGAGCCCCGCGTTGTCGCGGCCCCAGCAATCAGCCACACCCGCCGGCGTCAAGCCACAGTTGTGCGATCCGCTGATCGTGAGCTCGGTGAACGGACCCGGCTGATCCTTCGACTGCCCGGCGTCGTTGCGGCCCCAGCAGTCAGCCGCACCGGCCGAGGTCAAGGCGCACGAGTGCATCCACCCGGCGACGACCTCGGTGAACGGGCCGGCGTGGTCGGTCGCCTCGCCGTACCCATCGTCGCCCCAGCAGTCCGCGTCGCCCGACGTCGTCAACGCACAGTTGTGCAGACCACCGGCGGAGACCGCCGTGTAGGGACCCGGCTGGTCAACCGATTGGCCGTGGTCGTTGTCTCCCCAGCAATCGGCGGAGCCATCCGGCCGGATCGCGCACGTGTGGTCGACCCCGGCCCACACCGTCTGGTAGTCGGTCGCGGCGAGGGTGCCGGTCGGCGGGAGTCCGCAGACCACGGCGGCGGCGAGCACCACCGCCCCGAGGCCACCGGGGAGACGAGGTCTGTCGAACACAGGAGCCAGTTGAGCCGAGCGTCGGGGTCCAGTCAACGACGCGTCCCTCCAACCATCCGGTTCGCCCGGAGCCGGTTCTGCGTCGCGTGCCATGATTGACGGCGTGAGCGGCCGCTTCTACCTCGGGACGTCGGGCTTCGCCTACGACGAGTGGCGCAAGGGCGTCTTCTACCCCGAGGACCTGAAGAAGGATGACATGCTCGACTACTACTCGACGCAGCTGTCGTCGGTGGAGATCAACTACACCTTCCGCCGGTTCCCCAGCGAGAAGACGGTCGAGAAATGGAAGACCAAGGCGGCCGACGGCTTCGTCTTCACGCTGAAGGCCAATCAGCGGATCACGCACTGGAAGAAGCTCGCCGACGTCGGTGAGGACGTCCGTGACTTCGTCGCGCGGGGGAAGCTGCTCGGCGATCGGTTCGGGTGCGTGTTGTTCCAGTGTCCCCCGTCGCTTCGGTACGACGCCGGGCTGCTCGATGCGTTCCTCGCGACGCTCCCGGCCGACGGGCCGTCCTACGCGATGGAGTTCCGCCACGACTCGTGGTCGGCCGCGCGCGACCGGTTGCTCGACGCCGGCGTCGGTTGGTGCGTCGCCGAGACCGACGAGAAGGATCCGAATCCCGAAGACCTCTCATGGGAGCCGGTCGGCTATCTGCGCCTGCGGAAGACCGAGTACGCCGATGACGAACTGCGCGAGTGGGCGGGGCGGATCCAGCCCGCGCTCGACGGCGGCGCCACGATCTTCTGTTACTTCAAGCACGAGGACGAGGGCGCGTCGCCGAAGATGGCCAAGCGTCTCGAGGCGCTGCTCGATATCCCCGAGGTGCAGCTCGATGCCGAGGCGATCACCCCGCAGCCGGCCCGGACGCCGGAAGCCCCCAGCACCACGGGCAAGACCCAGTACTTCACCGCGACGAGCATCGACGGCTTCATCGCCGACGAGGACAACTCGCTCGATTGGCTGTTCCAGGCCCACGACGACACCCACGATGAGGATCGCTGGAACGCGTTCATCGGCGACGTCGGCGCGATGGCGATGGGCGCGACGACCTACGAGTGGGTCATCGAGCACGAGAAGCTGCTCGACGAGCCCACGAAGTGGCACGAGTTCTACGACGACATCCCGTGCTGGGTGTTCACCCATCGCGAGCTGCCTGCGATCGCGGGCGCGGATATCCGCTTCGTCCAGGGCGACGTTCGTCCCGTCCACCAGGAGATGCAGACGGCGGCCGACGGCAGGAACATCTGGATCGTCGGCGGCGGTGAGCTGGTCGGACGCTTCGCCGACCACGGGCTGCTCGACGAGATCCAGCTGCACGTCGCACCGGTCACGCTCGGCGGAGGAGCACCGCTGCTCCCCCGCCGGCTCACCGCGAAGCGCCTCGAGCTCCGGAACGTGGAACAGGTCGGCGGCTTCGCCTACCTCACGTACGCCGTCGCGAACGCCGGTACGCGGAGCTGATGCGCCGCGAAGTTCTCGCGACACCCGGGCCGGGGCGTGCGATCCGGGCTTCATCGGTCGAGGAACCGCGCCAACGACGTGGGAGCTCGATGAGAGCCCGACGTGTCGACGATGCGACTCGGCCATCCCACCGCCGAGCGTGTTGCGGGCCCCGCCCCCTGGCCGTACGGTCGCATCGCATGGCCGACGAGAGCACCCGGCGCAACCTCGTGATGATCCTCGCGCGGGACCTGACGTCTCGATTGGTGACACCGTGTTTCGTCGTCGACGCGGACGGAACGCTCGCGTTCTTCAACGAGGCGGCCGAAACGGTCCTCGGACGCACGTACGCTGAATCGGGGGAGCTGCAGGCGGGCGAATGGGCTTCCGAGTGGGCTCCGACCGACCTGGATGGGAACCCGGTGCCCCTCGAGGAGCTGCCGCTCGGGATCGCGTTCCGGGAAGGCCGTGCGGCTCATCGTGCGCTCTGCATCACCGCCGTCGACGGGATCGCGCGCGAGATCGAGGTGACGGCGTTCCCGCTGTGTGCCCGCGAGGGTCACGTCGAAGGCGCGATCGCGGTGTTCTGGGAACGGCCCGGACGCCCCTCGGACTGACGATGCGAGCAACGGTTTGGGGCAGCAGAGGCACGCTCGCCTCTCCGGGTCCCGAGACGGTTCGCTGCGGCGGCCAGACGTCGTGCATCACGATCGAGCGCGACGACGGCGGCCTGATGATCCTCGACGCAGGCACCGGGATCCGGCCTTTCGGGATGTCGATGGGCGGTCACCACCCGCGTCGGGTCGACCTGTTGATCACCCACCTGCACAGCGACCACATCGAGGGGCTACGGTTCTTCCCCCCGTTCTGGGACCCGGGCGTCGACTTCCATGTCTGGGGCCCGCCGGCGCCGGTGAAGGGGCTGGAGCAGCGACTCGGCCCCTTCTTTTCGCCGCCCTACTTCCCGGTACATCTGCGCAACGTCCCGTCGAAGCCGACCTTCCATGAGGCGCCGATGCAGGGGTGGATGCTCGGTTCAGCCGTCATCGCCGCCGAC
>JBKPRM010000156.1:0-10436 GCA_046734555.1 Actinomycetota bacterium
CCTCGGCGTCGTGCACGCGCGCGAGGCCGAGCTCCTCGAGGTCGCGGCTGATCGTCGACTGCGTGGCACGCAGCCCGCGGTCCGCGAGCCGCGACCGGATCTCCTCTTGCGAGCCGAGCCGCTCCGCCGCGATCAGGTCAACGATCGCCTGTTGCCGGCGAGCACGAGATGCGGTCGTGCTCACGCGGCGATCTCCGCGAGCGCGTCGACGAGTGCCTTGGCGGCCTCGTCGACCTCCGCCGGACCGATCGTGTACGGCGGCGTGAACCGGACGACGTCGGGACCGGCGGTCGAGGCGAGCACGGCGCGGGACCGCAACGCCGTGACGAGGTCGGCCGCCACGATGGACGGCGCGAGCCGGAAGCCGAGCAGCAGACCGTCACCGCGCACCTCGGCGAGCGCACCACCGGGCGCGAGACGCTCGACGTCGCGGCGGAGGAGCGCGCCCATCGCGCGAACGTTCGTGAGCAGATCGTCCGCCGCGATCGCATCGAGCACCGCGAGCGCGGCGGAGGACGGCACCGGTCCACCGCCGAAGGTCGAACCGTGCTCGCCGGGTGCGAACGACAGGTCGGCGCGAGCGAGCAACGCCCCGATCGGGAGTCCGCCTCCGAGCGCCTTCGCCAGCGAGACGACGTCGGGCGTCACCCGGGCCGCCGTGGTCGCGAGCCATGTCCCCGTCCGACCCGAGCCGGTCTGCACCTCATCGGTCGCGAGCAACACGCCGGCGTCGTCACACCGCGCGCGGACGCCGCGCAGATACTCGGGCCCGAGCGGCACGACGCCGCCCTCACCGAGGATCGGTTCCAGGAGCACGGCCGCCACGTCGCCGGGCGCGAGCGCCGCGTCGAGCGCGGGGAGATCACCCGGGGCCACGAACCGGAACCAGTCGACGAGCGGCTCGAACGGCGCCCGCTTCGCCGGCTGTCCGGTAGCGGCAAGCGTCGCGATCGTGCGCCCGTGGAACGACCCATCGAGGGCCACGATCGTGGGCCTGCGCGCGGTGACGCCGTGCTTGCGGACGAGCTTCAGCAGCGCCTCGTTCGCCTCGGCCCCGGAATTGCACAGGAACACCTGCGCCTCGGGGATCGGCGTGATCTCGGCCAAGCGTTCCCCGAGCCGCTGCTGGGGCGCGGTCGTCACCAGGTTGGTCGTGAGCCCGATGGTCGAGGCCGCCTCCGTTACGGCCGCGACCCAACGCGGATGCGCGTGACCGAGCGACAGCGCACCCAGCCCGCCGATCAGGTCGAGGTAGGAGACACCCGCGTCGTCCCACACCCGGCAGCCCTCACCGCGAACGAGCGTCACGGGGTAGCGCGCGTAGGTCGGCATCAAGGGATCGGTCACGACGTGACCTCCGCATCGCGCGTGATCATCGTGCCGACACCCTCGGGGGTGAACAGCTCCAGCACCACGACGTGATCGACCCGAGCGTCGATGAGATGCACCCGCCGCACCCCGGCACGCACCGCCCGGATCGCGCTTTCGACCTTCGGGATCATCCCTCCGTCGATCACCCCCGGCGTGCCGAGGAGCTCGCCGGCCTGCGCGGCCGACAGCTCCGAGAGGAGGTCGCCGGTCGGCCCGATCAACCCCGGGACGTCGTTGAGGTAGACGAGCTTCTGCGCGTCGAGTGCGACCGCGAGCTCGGCGGCGACCACATCGGCGTTCACGTTGTAGGCCTGCCCGCGCTCATCAACCGCGATGGAGGCGACGACCGGCACGAAGCCGCGGTCGAGCAGCGTGGAGAGAACCTCGACGTGCACCTCGACGACCTCGCCGACGAACCCGAGGTCCGGTCCGTCCTGTTTGCGTGCGAGCAAGAGCCGCCCGTCGACACCAGACAGCCCGACGGCGTTGACGCCGCCGCCCACCAGCGTGGCGACGACGTCGGTGTTCAGCTTGCCGGCGAGGACCATCGTGGCCACGTCGAGGGTCGCGGCGTCGGTGACGCGCAGCCCATCGACGAAGGTGGTCTCGATCCCGAGCCGTTCGGACAGCCGGGTCACCGCCGGGCCGCCGCCGTGCACGATCACCGGCCGGATCCCGACCGACTGCAGCAGCATCACATCTTGGGCGAACGTCGCCGCGAGGCCGGTGGACTCCATCGCCGCCCCGCCGTACTTCACGACCACAACGTGGCTGTGATGTTCGCGCATGAACGGCAGTGCCTCGAGCAAGGTTCGCGCCTTGGCCACGGTGCGCTCGCGGATCTGCGGCGGGAGGTCGGTGGCCGTCACGTCGTGTACTCCCCGTTGATGCGCACGTAGTCGTAGGACAGATCGCAGCCGAGCATGCGGGACCGCCCCGGTCCCTCGCCGAGAGAGACGTGCAGCGTGACCTCCGAGGCTGCCATCGCCGCGGACGCCTCCGCGCGCAGCTCGTCGCTCGCGAAATACGCGGGATGCACGACGCCGCTCGAGACGAGGGAGACGGCGCCGACGGCGACCTCCACGGCGGCGGGGTCGAAGGTCGCATCGGTCGCACCGATCGCCTGCACGATCCGTCCGGGGTTGGGGTCCGCCCCGAACAGCGCCGTCTTGACCAACGCTGAATCGGCGATCGCGCGGGCCACCGAGCGCGCGTCGCCCTCGGTCGCGGCCCCCGCCACGTCCACGATCATCACGCGACCGACGCCCTCGCCGTCGTGGATCAGCTGCGAGGCGAGCGATCGCCCCACCCCGGCGACGGCGGCCCCGAGCGTGTCCCAATCGGGATCGGCTGGCGTCACGGCGGAACCCGCTGCCCCGCTCGCGAACAGCAGGACCGTGTCGTTCGTGCTCGTGCACCCGTCGACCGAGATCGCGTTGAACGCGGGAGCGAGAGCCTCGCGCGCGAGGAGCTGCAGATCCGGCTGTGCGACCGCCGCATCCGTCGTGACGAACGCGAGCATCGTCGCGAGGTCCGGGGCGATCATGCCGACGCCCTTGGCGGCGCCACCCACGCGGATCGGTCCCGCATCCGCGATCGCCTCCTTCGTCACGGTGTCGGTCGTCATGATCGCTGCGGCGAAGTCCGCGCCGCCATCCGGGCCCATCGTCGATGCGAGCATCGGCAAAGCCGTCATGAGCCGGTCCATGTGCAGCGGCTCCCCGATCACGCCGGTCGAGCATGCGGCGAGGTCCGAGGCATCCACACCGACCGCCGCGGCCGCTGCCGCGACCGCGGCTCCCGCGTCCGCATCCCCGCGGGCGCCGGTCGCTGCGTTCGCCTGGCCGCTGTTGACCAGGACGCCCCGCGTGCCGCCCGTCGCGAGGTGCTTCCGCGACAGCGTGACCGGCGCCGCGACGATGCGGTTGGTGGTGAACAGCCCGGCGGCGGTGGTGCCGCGCTCGCCGAGCAACATCGCGAGGTCTGGCGAGCCGCTCGGCTTCATGCCGGCCGCGACGCCGGCCGCTCGGAAGCCGAACGGATACGTGACTCCCGTGCTCACGGATACACCGCCGCGCTCGGCAACCCCGTGTCCTCCGCGAGACCGCGCAAGAGGTTCGCGTTCTGGATCGCTTGACCCGCCGCCCCCTTGCCGAGGTTGTCGACCGCGCCCACGAGCACAGCCGTGCCGGTACGCACGTCGACGACGGCCTGCAGTTCGATCGCGTTGGTCCCGCGCGTGCGTTTCGCATCGACCATCTCGCCCGGATCCAGGACCCGTACGAACGGACGGCCTTCGTATGCGGCCCGCACGCACTCGGTCAGGGTCGCGGTGCTCGCCCCCGGAGCCGCCGCGAGGTAGGACGTCGTCACGACCCCGCGGACCGCCGGCACGAGATGTGGCACGAACAGCGCCGGCACCGTCACCCCGGTCGCGAGCTCGATCCCCCGTTCGATCTCGGGCGTGTGCTGATGCGCCGGGAACCGGTAGGGCCGGATCGAGTCCTCGGTCGCGCCGAACGAGGTGGACTCGACGGCTGCGCGGCCGGCACCCGACACGCCGGTCTTGCCGTCGATACGGATCGGCCCGGGCTCCACGAGCCCGGCCGCGAGCACCGGCGCACAGCTGAGGATCGCGGCGGTCGCGTAGCACCCGGGGTTGGCGACGAGCTTCGCGCCGGCGATCTGAGCGCCGAAGAGCTCCGGCAAACCGTAGACGGCTTCGTCCAGCCACGCGGGCGACGGGTGGGTGAAGCCGTACCACTCGGGATAGGCGTCGGCCCGCAACCGGAAGTCCCCCGCCAGGTCGATCACCAGCGCGCCCGCGTCGAGGATGGCCGGGGCGAGCGAGGCGCTCGCCCCGTGCGGCAATGCGGAGAACACGAGGTCGGCAGCCTCCGCGATCATCGCCGGCTCGAGCTCCCCGATACGCATGCTTGCCTCGGACGAACCGGCCAGGTGCGGGTGAACCTCGCCCAGGGTCTGCCCCGCCGAATCCTTCCCGCCGAGGAACGTCACCTCGAAGGCCGGATGGTCATGCATGAGCCGGACCAGCTCCCCACCTGCATATCCGGAGACCCCGAGGATGGAGACGCGCATCGTGGCATCCATGAGATGCGTAAGTATGCATGAATTGGGTAGTTCTGTCACCCCACCCTCGGCTACGCTGGCGGCATGCCGATGAAGGTGACCCCTGCCACGCTCGCGGGTCTCTACGTCATCGAGGTCGACGTCAGATCGGACGAGGAGCGGCCGGGCGGGTCGTTCCGAGAGGTCTTCCACGAGGGCGCGCTTCGCGAGGGTGGCGTGCCGCCGTTCGAACCGGTCCAGTGGAACGTGTCCGAATCGACCGCGGGGACGCTCCGTGGTTTCCACGCCGAGCCGTGGAACAAGTTCGTCCACGTCGCCGCGGGGCGGGTGTTCTCGGCGATCGCCGACCTGCGAGCCGACTCCACGACGGCCGGTGGGGTGTGGACGGGTGAGCTCGATCGGTCACGTGCGCTGTTCGTGAGCGCGGGCCTCGGCAACGCCTTCCAAGCGCTGTCCGACGTCGCCGTGTACGCGTACCTCGTCGACGCGCACTGGTCGCCGGGCGTCACCTATCCGGCGGTCGCGTGGGACGATCCCGACCTTGCCGTCGGGTGGCCGATCACCGACGGGCGGCTCGCGCTGTCTGCCAGGGATCGGGCGAACCCGACGCTGCGGGAGTACTGGGCCTCTTAGGCGCCGCGGCAGGGGCGACGCCAGGCATCGACCGCGAGCCGCTTCTTCAACGAGTTGAAGTTGCGTGCGTTCGCTTCGGCGCAGAACTGCGACCGGTCCAACCGGTACTCGACGTTGAAGACCGGCTTGCCGCCCTGCACGAACCTGTTGAGCGCCGTGCACTCCGAGTATTGGAAGCATTGCTCGTCGAGCGCCGCGTCGAAGTACGGCAGCAGCTTCGGTATCTGCCCGAGGTCGTTCTTGAGGAACGTCGACAGGCCCCGAGCGTGTGCCGCGTTCGCGAGGAACACGTCGTAGCGGAGTTGATCGGTCCCGGTGAGCGGGAAGCCGGTCGCGTTCTGGTAGCCGTCGACGTTGTCGAACTCCACGGCGTCGAAGCCCTTCCGCCGGCACATGTTCACCCGCGCCCGCATGATCGGCTTCAGGACCGCGCGCCTGCGGATGTCGAGCCACCGCTCTCCCGGCCAGCCGTTCGACTTGCCGAGGACCGATGCGGGGAAGTCACCTGCATCCGGCCGATACTTCTCCCACGAGCCCGCGCTGATGTAACAGACCGCCTTGATCCCCTTGGTGTGCATCGCGGAGACCAGCGACTTCGACGCCTCGAACCCGTCGACGTCATACATCTTCACGTTCAGCAGCGCGCCGGCCTTCGGCGGGTTCTGGAGCTGCCACTGCCAGGAGACCTTCAGCGCCGGGTGCCAGCAGTCGGCGCAGCCAACCGGGTCCGGGACCCGGGAGGCCGAGCGTGGGGAGGGCGCGCGCGCGGACACCGGCCCCCCGGACGCGACCAACGCCGCGAGGCAGACCGCGACCGCAACGACGCTTCGGGCCCGACGTGCCTGCACATCTCGGGGTATCGGCCGGACGACGCTACGCCCTTGACCTCAGCCGACGACGGACAGCGGCGTCGGCCCCTTCGGGTCGGCCCCATGGGCGCGAGCGATCGACCCGCGTGCCTTGCCGAGATGGGAGCGGAACTCGTCGGCGCCGTTCACGACCATCGTCGCCGCCTTCGCGAAGCGGTTCTCGACGATCGCGTCCATGGCCTCGAGCAGCCGCCCGACCTCAGCGAGGCTCGCGTGCGCGTCGGAGACGTCGCCGTAGCGCCGGACGAGCTCGTAGAGGAACAACACGATCGGCAAGGCGTTGGAGTACGGCACCACGACGACGCCCTGGGCGAACGCATCGGCGTGAGCGCGTTTCAGGACGGCGAACACGGCGTCGGGCACGGCCGCCACGGCGACGGGCGCGGTCAGGGCCGGGTCGAGGTACTGCGCCACCTCCTTCGTGCGCGAGACGACGGCTCGCTCAACGGCACGCGCGCAGTGGTCGCGCTGGACCGCATCGGTGGCAGCGTCGAGCGCCTCGAGCTCGGCGAGCGCGCTCCACTTCGAATCGATCGGGAGCCGTCTGCCGTCGGGCAGGACGAGCCCGAACTCGACCACCCGGCCGTGCACGCGGAAGTCCGACGTCAGCATGCCCGGCGGCAGCTGACAGAGATGCTCGCGCAGGACCTGCTCGCCCGCTCGGCCCTTGGATGTGCCGCCGGCGAGCACCGTCGCGAGGCGCCTGATCACCTCGCGCTGCTCACCGTCGGTCGTCCGGCGCTCCTGCTCGCGCGTGCGCAGCTCGTCGAGCGCTCGCCGAGCCCCGTCGAGACCTTGGCGCAGCTGCTCGGACCCCAGCTCGCGCTGCGCGGCAGCGTCGGCGAGCCGCCGCAGCTCGGCGGCCTGGACCTCGAGCTGTGCGCGGAGATCGCCATCGAGCGTCCCGACCGGCCGCCTGCGAGCGGCGATCAGAAGGCCTGCTAGCAAGCTCACGATCGCGGCGGACAACGCTGCTGCCCACGCGTCGCCGGTCACGGCCCAACCCCGGTCTCGGTCGTCATCGTTCGAACCTAGCCAGGACCTCTGACACGGCTCGACGGCGGCTCAGGGCCGCCGTAGCATCGCGCCATGGCGCCCGAACACACGATCCCGCTCTATCGGTTCAGCGGCAGCTACGAGGAGGTCGGCGCGCAGATCGGAGACGCATGCGCGGCCACGATGGAGCGTGCATGCGACACCTCGGCGTGGACGATCCCCGCCGGCCGCTCGGTCGACGAGCAACTCACGCTCGCAGACGCGTACGCGGAAGCGACGCGGCCGATCATGCCGTGGGTCTTCGAGGAGCTCGAAGGCTGCGCGGAGGCGACCGGCGTCGATGCCCGCGCGCTCTGGGCGTGCTGCATCGAGGAGATCTGGTACGAGCCGCGCGCCGCCGGACGGGTGGGCGCAGCGATCGACGGACGATGCAGCGACCTCGTTGCCACACCGCCCGCGACCGCCGGCGGCCACACGCTCACAGCGCACAACAACGACATGTCACGCGACTACCAGCACGATCTCGTTGCGATCGAGCGCCGCTGCGGCGACGACCCGGCGATCCTGACGATCGGCAACGGCATCTGGATCTCCGTCGGATGGAACGACGCCGGTCTCAACCTCACCGGCAACGAGCTCAGCCCGAACGACGAACGTGTCGGGATCCCCCGCGAGACGCAGGTGCGGGCGATGCTCCGCGAGCGTTCGCTCCGGGGGATGGTCGACCTCGCGTTGCACCCCGCCCGCGCGTCGTCGTACAACAACGTGCTGGTCGACGCCGGTGGGAACGTGGCCAACGTCGAAGGGTCGGCGACGTCGGCTGAGGTCACCGACGTCGACGACGCCGGGCACCTCGTGCACACGAACCATTACGTGTGCGGCTCGATGGTCGGCTTCGAGGGAGACCCGGACTACGCCGAGCGCTCGGCGACACGCTACCGCCGAGCCGCGGAGCTGCTCGCGAGCGCGCCGTCCGGGACCGTCACGATGGAGACGCTGCACGGGTTCCTGCAGGACCACGAGAACGCGCCCGATTCGCTGTGCCGGCACGAGGCACCGGAGCGCACGACGGTCACGGCCTTCTGGTCGGTGGCAGACGTTACCGACGGGGTGATCCGCTTCGGCCGCGGCAACCCGTGCGACTCCGAAGCACAGGAGTACCGCTTCTCCGCGAGGGCCTAGCTCGACGCCTCACGGATCGTCTCGACGGTCACGAGGTCGCCGCTCCTCTCCGCGAGCGTCAGCGCGGTGTCCCCGTCGTCGTTCCCGGCGCTGACCTCGGCGCCGGCGGCCAGCAAGGCCTCGACGCTCGAGAGGTCCGCGTTGGCGGCGGCCGAGTGCAATGCCGTGTATCCATGGCGCTGGCGGGCGTTGGGGTCGGCGCCCGCGTCGAGCAGCATCCGCACGATCACCGGGTTCGCGGCGGCGGCCGCGGAATGGAGCGCGGTGCCCTGCATCCACCCGGTGCCCACGACGTCGTTCGAGGCCCCGCGCGCGAGCAAGAGCCGCACGGCGTCTTCCTGTCCGAAGAACGCGGCCAGATGCAGCGGTGTGAACCCGTCGCCGCTCATCGCGTCGAGCACGTCGGGGTCCTCCCCGAGCAGCTCGCTCAGCCGATCGAGGTCGCCGAACGCCGCGGCCTCGAAGACGTTCAGCCGCTCGACGTGGGGGCGGATCGCCTCGACGAGCCCACGATCCAGTCGATAGCGCGCCCGGAGCAGTGGCGAGACACCTTCGTCGTCGCGCTCGGCCGCGAGCCAGGGCTGTTCCGCCAGGAGCGCCCGAACGGCGTCCACGTCGCCTGCCTCGATCAGCTCGAAGAGATCGTCGGACGTGCTTGCCATCGCTGCATCCTCCCACTAGGCTCTCTATTTGCTTAGGCTAAGCAAATATAAGGGCAGCGATGACCGCGTCAAGGCGCACTTCCCCAACGCGAGAGGTGGATGCGGTCGCCGACCGGCTCCATTCGGCGGCCCTGCACCTCTTGCGTCGCCTGCGTACCGAGGACGATGCGCTGGGCATCTCCCCGCCCCGGCTCTCCGCGCTCTCGGTCGTCGTCTACGCGGGCCCGATCGGCATCGGGTCGCTCGCGACGGCCGAGGGCGTGGCGGCGCCGACGATGACCCGGCTCGTCGACGGCCTGGAACGCGATGGCCTGGTCCGCCGCCGCCGTGATCCGAGCGACGCGCGCGGCGTCTTGGTCGAGGCAACCGCCGCCGGCCGTCGCGTCCTCACGAAGGGCCGGGAGCAGCGGATCCGCACGCTCGCGAACGGGTTGGCCGCTCTGTCGCCCGACGAGCTCGCCGAGATCGGTCGCGGCGCGGAGCTGATCGAACGCGTGACGCGTGACGACGCTACTGCTTGATGCCGTCCTTCCAGACGGCGCGCGGCCGCCGAACGGTCTCGATCTCCTCCGACGGATCCGCGTCGTAGAGCACGAGATCGGCCACGTACCCCGGCTCGATGCGCCCCACGTCGGCGAGACGCAGCAGCTCGGCACCGTTGGCTGTCGCGGCGACCATCGCATCCAACGGGCGAAGGCCCCACTCCACCATCCGGACGAGCTCGTTGGGCGCGTTGCCGTGCGGATTGAACGGCGTGCCGGCGTCGGTGGAGCACACGTGTCGGACGCCCGATCGAAGCGCGGCGCGCTGCCCCGCCCGTGCGTCGTCGACGAGGGCGAGAGCCTTGTCCTTCGCGTAGCCGGGGACTCCGCTGCCCTCGGCGATCCCGATCAGCGCGGACAGGGTCGGGCCGCGGAAGGTCCCGCGCGACGCCATCTCCTTCGCGCCGCCCGCGTCGAGCTGCACGCAGTGTTCGATCGAGTCGACGCCGGCACGCACCGCGCCGACGATCCCCGCTGCACCGATCGCATGGGCCGCGACGCCGACGCCACGGTTGTGCGCCTCATCGACGGCAGCGCCGATCTCCTCGGGGGTCATCGCGGTGAACGTCGCGGAGATGCCGGGGGTCAGGACACCGCCCGTCGCGATCACCTTGATCGCACGCGCGCCGGCTTTCAGTTGCTCGCGGACCGCCTTCCTCGCGTCGTCGGCCCCGTCGATCTCCCTGCCGATGCCGATGTTGTGGCCGTGCCCGCCGGTGATCGTCAGGGCGCGGCCCGCCGCGATCACACGTGGACCGGGCACGACGTCATCCTCCACGGCGGCGGCCAGCTGGCAGGTACCGACGCCGCCGAGATCGCGGACCGTCGTGACGCCCGCGGCGAGGTGACGGCGGAGGTTCGCCGTGCCCCTGATCGCGGCGGTGGCCTCGTCCATCCGTGCGGCCTCGTCGGCGAAGTTCGGGCCGCCGTCGAAGTTGAGATGGACGTGACAGTCGATGAGCCCCGGCGAGATCGCCTTGCCTCGCCCGTCGATCTCGCGGGCGGCCGACGCATCGCGCGGCGCACGTGCGTGCGCGCCCACCCAGGCGATCCGGCCGTCTCGCACCAACACGCCCGCGCGTCGTCGAACC
>JBKPRM010000157.1:0-11221 GCA_046734555.1 Actinomycetota bacterium
GTGGCACGCATCGGGCAAGCTCGACGCCGTGCTCGGGAAGCTCTGGGGTCCGTTCGTCGACACCGCGGAGGCGCACCTGCCCGGCTGGGCGCTGTTCGGGGTCGGGATCGTGACGATCCTGCTGTCGTTCAACCTGATCGACAAGATCTTGCCGCAGATCGATTCTGATTCGACGGTGTCGAAGAAGCGTGCGTGGCTGACCCACCCGTGGATGATGTTCTTCCTCGGGTGCATCGTTGCGACGCTGACGCTGTCGGTGTCGGTCGCGCTGACGGTGCTGGTCCCGCTGGCGGTCAAGGGCTATGTCAAGCGCGACGAGGCGCTCCCCTACATCATGGGGGCCAACATCACCACGCTCGCCGACACGCTCGTCGTGGCGATGCTGCAGAAGACGCCGGTGGCGGCTCAGATCGTGCTCGCCGAGGCGATCGGGGTGTCGATCGTCTCGATCGCGATCCTCGCGTTCTTCTATGCCCCCACGAAACGGACCGTGCTCGGGCTCGACGACTGGCTCATCTCGGACAATCGCCGTCTGGCCGGGTTCGTCGGCGCGTTGTTCCTGGTGCCGATCGCGGCGATCTGCAGCGGTCTGCTCTGGACCGCTCGCTAGAACCGTTCGAACGGGTTCGTCGGCACCATCGTCTCGACCGGCACCGGCCGGGCGGCTTCGGTGAACCGGTCGGCATCACCCACGGACCCGACGACGAACCCGTAGTGCATGGGCACCGCGAGCCCGGGCGACATCGCGCGGACGAGGCCGGCGGCCTCCTCGGCGTTCATCGTGAAATGACCGCCGATCGGCACGAGGGCGACGTCGCTGCGGACGCTTCGGAGCTCCTCCGCATCGTCGGTGTCGCCGGCGTGGTAGTAGGACCGTCCCCCAAGCTCGAGCACGTAGCCGACCCAGCGCTTCGACTTGGGATGGAACTCGAGCGCCTCCTCGCGCGTGTTGTACGCCGGCACCGTCGTGAACCGGAGCCCATCCACCTCGTGCGATTCTCCCGGCGCGACCGCCGTCACATCGCCCCGCAGCTCGTCGGCGACGTCGTGAGGGGCGACCAGCTTGGTCGTCGGGGTGGACAACCGGGCGATGTCGTCGGTGCAGAAGTGATCGTGATGGGCGTGGGTGATCACGATCACGTCGGCCGCCGGGGCGTCCTCGGGCGTCCCCCAGGGGTCGATGTAGATCGTCCGTTCCTCGTCGCGCCAGCGGAACGCCGCCTGTTGGAACCACGTCAATCGCTCGAGCATCGGTCTCCGTCCTTATCCCTCGTCGTCGATAGTGTGGCACCCGATGGCCCAGACCCGGCCGGAACGACGAACAGGCATGCGGGCCTCGCTCGACCTGCTTCGGCGCAACCGGGACTTCCGTCGCCTGTTCTTCGCGTCGGTCATCTCCCTCGGTGGGGATTGGTTCCTGTTCGTCGCGTTGGGCGGGCTCGTCCTCGAAGCAACGGGGAAAGCGGCCGCCGTCGGCATCATGATCTGCGCGCAGGAGCTTCCGATCTTCCTCGCGACGCCGTGGGCGGGGTGGCTCGCCGACCGGTTCGACCGGCGTTGGCTGATGGTGGTGTGCGACCTGGCGCGGACCGTGATCTGCTTCGCGTTCTTGACCGTGGGCCCGTCGAACCTCTGGCTCGCGTACCTGTTGCTCGCGTGCCTGTCGCTGTTCGCAGCCGTCTTCGACCCGGCGCAGCAGGCAGCACTGCCCAACGTCGTCGACCCCGACGATCTGCCAACCGCCAACGCTTTGGGGGGGTCGTTGTGGGGCACGATGCTCGCCGTCGGGGCGGCGATCGGCGGCGTGGTCGCCACGATCTTCGGCCGCAACGTCGCCTTCACGGTCGACGCGGTCTCGTTCGCGGTCTCGGCGCTGCTCCTGCTCGGTGTGCGACGCGCGTTCTCGGCACCGCGGGAGCACGAGGAGCACATCGGGATCGTCGAGGCGACGCGCGAGACGGTCGGCTACGCGCGTCGCGATGCGCGCGTGTGGGCGCTCGTGTCCGTGAAGTTCGGCTTCGGCGCCGCGGCGGGCGTGCTCGCGTTGATCGCGGTCTTCGCGCGGCAGGTGTTCCACGCCGGCGACGTGGGATTCGGTCTGATGATGGCGGCGCGAGGCGTCGGCGCGCTGGTCGGCCCCTTCCTCGGACACCGACTGGCGGGGCCAGGGCATCGGCGCCTCCTGGCGGTGATCGCGCTCTCGCTCGCCACGTTCGGGATCGGATACGCGTCGCTCGGCCTCGCGACGGGGTTGTGGCTCGCTGCCGGGTCGGTCCTGATCGCGCACCTCGGCGGCGGCTCGCAATGGGTGTTGTCGAGCTACGGGCTCCAACGGCTGGTGCCCGACCGCATCCGCGGGCGCATCTTCGCGTTCGACTTCGCACTGATCACGCTGTCGCTCGGCGTCTCGAGCCTCGGGGCGGCGTGGCTCGCAGATCGGATCGGGCCTCGGCCCGCCGTGGCGATCGCGGGCGGTGTCGCGCTGCTGTGGGCCGGCATCTGGTGGCTCCTCACACGCAACGTCCGCAAGGAACCCCTGTTCCCGGCGGCAGAGCCCGACGCGTTCGCGTACGGAGGCGCCGCTCGCGGCGCCGAATGAACGTCAGCTGGGAGGCGGCGGGGGGGGCTCGCCACCTTGTGCCGCCGACGGCTCACCGGGCGCGGCCGCAGGCGGCGTGACGGGAGCCGGGTTCGACATCGACGAGAAGTCGACCCGCGGCACACCCGCGTCGCCACGCAGCGACTCGTCGACCTCGAAGAATTCCTCAGGCTCGAAGTTGCCGAACCGCGCCACGATCATCGACGGGAAGGATTGCACGCGACTGTTGTAGTCGCGCACGTTCGCGTTGTAGAAGCGCCGCGCGGTCTGCAACCGGTCCTCGGTGTTCGATAGCTCGGCCTGCAGCGCGAGGAAGTTCTCGTTCGCCTTCAGCTCTGGATAGTTCTCGGCGACGGCAAGGAGCTGCCGCAACGCTGCGACGAACGGGCCTTCGGCGGCGGCTTGGGCGGCGGGCGAGCCCGTCGCTGCCGTCGCCGCGGCGCGCGCCCGCGTGACGTTCTCGAAGACCTCCTTCTCGTGCGCCGCGTAGCCCTGGACCGTGGCGACGAGGTTGGGGATCAGGTCGTAGCGCCGTCGCAGCTCGGTGTCGATGTTCGCCCACGCGTCCTTGATCAGGTTGCGCTGCGAAACGAACCGGTTGTAGCTCGCGATCCCCCCGACCACGATCAGCACGATCAGGGCCAGCACCACGATCAGCCAGATACCCACGGATCCCTCCTTGTCGCTCGGAGCCTACCCCGGATACAGGGAGGACACGACCTCGGGAACATGCTGCACGAACCCCGAGCGGCCCCGAGCAGGACGGGCAGCGTTGCGGGGTCGATCCGTGGCCGGGCGCCAACACCCCGTCCCTCATCGCCTCGTAGCTGTGCTCAGAGGAGGAGGGCAGCGATCGCCGGCGGGCTCATCGCCGGTGATCATCCGCCGAGCTCGGAGAGGTTCGGTCGAGCCGAGGTCGGATCTGGCGACCAGCTTCCCTGCAGCCACCGCCGCTCGTAGGGACCCACCGCCGGTCGGGGTGGATAGAGGCTCGCGACCACCGGGGGCACACGCTTCGCGGGCGCTCGCGACGCCTCGAGCAACAGCAGCATCTCGCCCGGTTCGAGGCTCGGCGCGACGAGCAGCATGCGGTCCTCGTTCACGTGCATCGCGACCCGCAGCGGCAGGCGCATGAGGGCTTGCATCATGCGTTGATCCAGGAACGCGACCGCCGCTCGAGGGTCGGCCGCGCGCACCTCGAACCACCGGTTGAACGCATCGAGGTCCAACGTGACCGTGCGCGTCTCGGTCGGCTCGCGCGTGACCTCGGCCATCCCACGCGGCACCACGGCCAGCGGCGGCACGCCGAACGGCAACGGAACCACTGCGCACGTCAGATCGTGCTTCACGCCGATGCCGTCGTCGTCGCGCTCCTCGAACCAGTAGTCGAAGACGCGGACGGCTCCGTCATCTCCTCGATCCCAGATCACGTTCTCGAAACCGCGTGTGTCGCCGCGACCGAAGAGTCTGAACGGCAGGAAGTTCGAGTCGTTGAACGGGTCGAGCGCCGAGAACTCGACGCCCGTCCGGTCGCACAGCACCATGAGCGCACGCTGGCGTCCGCCGCGTCGACGGAACCGGATCGCCGCGATCGTCCCCGCGACCACGAGCACGAGCACGAGCCACAGGAGCGCCATGCATCGAGCGTCGGCCGGAAGCGCCCGTCGCTTGAAGCGACTAGCGTCGATGATCCGCGATCGTGCGTGCGTACAGCGCGTAGTCGCGAGCCGGCCCCTCGGGCACGTACCAGAAACCGCGCATGATCCCCTCGAGCGAGAAGCCCGCCTTCTCGGCTGCCCGGCGCATCGCGGCGTTGTCGACGTCGGTGCTGAGCGACACACGTACGGCGTGCTCCTCGTCGAAGAGGAACGCCGTGATCAGGCCGATCGCCGTGGCGCCGAAGCCCCGGCCCCGGTGGTCGGCGAAGAGCCCGATACCGAGATCGAACACGCCGGGAGGCTCGTAGGAGGGATCACGGCGTGCCTGGACGTCACCGATGAGCCGGCCGTCGGCCTCGACGGCGAGATCGAGAACGCGTTGATCCCGCCAGGTGCCCGAGTGATCGACCCGCGCGTGTACACGCTGCTTGGCCACGTCGTCGTCGAGCGCCCACGGCGCCTCGAACGAACCGCGATCGCGGGTCTCCTCAGCCCACAGGAGGTCGAAGTCCTCGGGCCCGAAGGGGCGAAGGGTCACGGCTCCGTCACGCAGCACGATCGGCATCAGCGCGGCCGCGCCTGCCACGGCGGCAGGAAGACGCTGGACAGCGGCACGATCTTGCCGTCGGCATCGGGCTCTCGCTCCTGCTCCTCGAGCGCCGCCTGCAGCTCCGCCGTCTTGGCGCGAAGCGCATCGAGCTGTGCCTGGAGCTCGATGATCATCTTCACACCCGCGAGGTTGATGCCGCCTTCCTGCGTCAGATCCTGGATCTGTCGGAGCAGCCTGATATCGCTGTCCGAGTACCGCCGGGTGTTGCCCGAGGTGCGCTTGGGCGCCACGAGGCCCTTGCGCTCGTAGATGCGAAGCGTCTGCGGGTGCACACCGGCGAGCTCGGCGGCGACGCTGATGATGTAGACGGCTCGTTCCTCGTCTCGGTCGCTCTCCTCACGCCTCGCCATCTCAGCTCACCCCCATCGAGCGTCGTGGGGACGTGTCCGTCGCCTGTCGGAGTTCCTCGACGAGCTTCTTCTGGTCCTTGTTCAGCTTCTTCGGCACCTCGACGACGACGGTCGCGAGCAGGTCGCCGTGACCGCTCTTCTTCGGCACGCCCTTGCCTCGGACACGGAACGTCTTGCCGCTCGGCGTCCCGGCGGGAACCTTCAGCGTCACCGGCCCGTTCAGCGTCGGCACCTGCACGTGAGCGCCGAGCGCCGCCTCGGGGAAAGTCACGGGCAGATCGACCGTGAGATCGTCGCCCTTGCGTCCGAACAACGGATGCGCTCGCACGTGCACACGCACGTAGAGGTCACCCGGCGTTCCACCCGCGACCCCGGGCTCGCCCTTGCCGGTCACCTTGACGCGAGCGCCGTCCTTCACACCCGGCGCGATCTTCACCTGGATCGTGCGCTTGCGCCTCGTCGCGCCGGATCCGCCGCACGTCGGACACGGCGTCGGGATGATCCGGCCGGTGCCCTGGCACTCGGGGCACGTCTGGGCCATCGAGAACAATCCCTGGTTCACCGTGATCTGCCCGGCCCCGTGACAGGTCGGACACGTCACGGGCTGGGTGCCCGGTGCGGCGCCGCTCCCGTGACACGTGGGGCAGGGAGCCGGCCCGGTGAGTGTGACCGGAACCGTCACCCCGGCCATCGCATCGTCGAACGAAAGCGTGACGTCGGTCTCGAGGTCGGCGCCCCGCCGTTGACGCGTCTGCCGGCGGCGGCCGCCACCTGCGAACCCGCCGAACATCCCGCCCAGGAGATCTTCCAGGTCGACGTCGCCCGTCTCGAAGCGAACACCTCCGGGATAGCCGCCGGCGCCGCCCGCGCCACCTGGGAAACCCCCACCGCCGAAGCCCGCGGCACCCATCTCCCGCGCGCGGTCATACGAGGTGCGTTTGGCCTCGTCACCGAGGACGTCGTACGCGGCCGAGATCTCCTTGAAGCGCTCCTCGGACTTCGGATCGCCTGCGTTCGCGTCGGGATGATGCTGCTGCGCGAGCTTGCGGTACGCCTTCTTGATCTCGGACTGACTGGCGTTCTTGGGAACCCCCAGCGTCGCGTAGTAGTCCTTCTCGAACCACTCGCGCCGGATCTCGTCGGTCTCGGCCACGGCGGCCTACCCGCGCTCGACGCGGACGCCGGCGGGGCGGATCACCCGACCGCGTAGCGTGTAGCCGGGGCGGAAGACCTCGGCGACGCGGAGCTCCCCCTCCCCGTCGCCCGTTTGCATCAAGGCCTCGTGCAGCGACGGGTCGAACGGCTCACCTTCGGCCTCGATCCGCTCGAGCCCTTCGGCGCCCAGAGCGTCGAGCAACTTCGCATACACGAGCTCGACGCCCTTCAGCAGACGGTCCTCGTCGACGTCCTCGCCGGCATGCAAGAGGGCAAGCTCGAAGTCGTCGAGCACCTCGAGGAGCCTGCGCATCACCGGCTCGGACGCGAGTTCGACGGCAGCGGTCTGCTCCCGGAGCACGCGCTTGCGGTAGTTGTCGAACTCGGCCTGCAGGCGCTGCAGGTGTGCCCGATATTCATCGACCTCACGCGATGCGTCGACGTTGCGGTTGTCCGTGTCCTCCTCGTCGACGGAGGAGGGGCCGGGCTCCTCACCCGACCCCGTCTCCTCCGAGAGATCGACGAACCGGCGCTTGTCGGTGACCTTGATCACCGGCGCATCGCGGTCGCGGTCGTCGGTCACTTCGCCGTGACCTCGATCGTGCGCGGCTTGGCCACCTCGGCCTTGGGCACGGTCACGGTAAGGACGCCCTTGTCGAACGACGCCTCGATCTTCTCGCCATCGGCGGTCCGGGGCAGCCGGATCGACCGGGCGAACGAACCGTAGCTCCGCTCGATGCGGTGATAGGTCTCATCCGATCGCTCGGTCCCGACCTCCCGCTTCCCGCTGATCGTCAAGACGCCATCCTCGAACGTCACGGACACGTCGCCCGGCTCGAGCCCTGGCAGATCGACCGCGACCTCGAAATGGTCGTCGGTCTCGCGGACGTCCATCGTCGGCGCCCATGCGTGGCGCGTACCGGATCGGCCCAGCGCCCGCTCGAACTCGTCTTCCATGCCCAACAGGTCACGTAACGGATCCCACCTCGTGATCGCCATCACGAAGCACCTCCTTCCTCAACGATCTCTCCTTCGACGACCTCGTCGTCATCCGACGAGGACGCTTCGTTCGCATCCGCAGGGCCGGTTGCCGCGCCGGTCTCTGGCTGCGCGTTCTGGTACATCGCCTGACCGACGCGACTGAAGACCGTCATCACGGACTCGCTCGCCGCGTTCAACTTGGCGGCGTCGGCGTCCTGGTCCTTCAGCGCCTCTTTCAGGGCCTCCGTCGCGCTGGTGAGCTCCGACTTGTCGGTGTCGGGCACCTTGTCGCCGTTCTCCGACACGAACTTCTCGACCTGGTAGACGAGCTGGTCCGCCTGGTTCCGTGCCTCGGCGTTCTCCCGGCGCTTGTGGTCTTCGGCCGCGAAGTTCTCGGCCTCCTTGACCATCCGGTCGATCTCGTCCTTGCCGAGCGCGGTGCCGCCGGTGATGGTCATCGCCTGCTCCTTGCCGGTGGCGACGTCCTTCGCGCTCACGTTGACGATGCCGTTCGCGTCGATGTCGAAACTGACCTCGATCTGCGGCATCCCTCGCGGCGCCGGCGGGATCCCGACCAGGTTGAATCGCCCGAGGGACTTCACGCCCGGGCTCATGACGGTTTCGCCCTCGCCCTGCAAGACGTTGATCTCGACCTGCGTCTGGTTGTCCGCGGCGGTCGTGAACGTCTCGGTCTTCTTGGTGGGGATGGTGGTGTTGCGCTCGATCATGCGCTGCACGATGCCACCGAGCGTCTCGACGCCGAGCGACAGCGGCGTCACGTCGAGGAGCAAGATGTCCTTGACGTCGCCCTTCAGGACGCCCGCCTGGATCGCGGCGCCGATCGCGACGACCTCATCGGGGTTGACTCCCTTGTGCGGCTCCTTGCCGCCGGTGAGCTTCTTGACGAGCTCCTGGATCATCGGCATGCGGGTCGAGCCGCCGACGAGCACGACGTGATCGATCGCCGACACGTCCTTGCCCCAGTCCTTGACCGCGAGCTCGAAGGGTCCACGAGCGCGCTCGACGAGGTCCTCGGTGATCCGCTCGAACTCCGAACGGGTGAGCTTCTGCTCCAGGTGCAGTGGGCCGTCGGCCGTCGCCGTCACGAACGGCAGGTTGACCGTCGTCTCGGCGACCTGGCTGAGCTCGATCTTCGCCTTCTCGGCGGCGTCCTTCAGCCGCTGCAGCGCCATCTTGTCCTGCGACAGATCCACGCCGTGGGCGTCCTTGAACGACTTGACGAGCCAGTCGATGACCCGCTGGTCCCAGTCGTCGCCGCCCAGCTGGGTGTCGCCGTGGGTGGCCTTGACCTCGAATACGCCGTCACCGATCTCGAGGAGCGACACGTCGAAGGTGCCGCCTCCGAGGTCGAACACGAGAACGGTCTGGTCGGTGTCGCCCTTGTCCAAACCGTAGGCGAGCGCCGCGGCGGTCGGCTCGTTGATGATCCGAAGGACCTCAAGCCCCGCGATCTGTCCGGCCTCCTTGGTGGCCTGGCGCTGCGAGTCGTCGAAGTAGGCCGGCACCGTGATCACGGCCTGCGTGACGGTGTCGCCCAGATAGGACTCGGCGTCGCGCTTCAGCTTCAGCAGGATCTGGGAGCTGACCTCCTGCGGCGTCCAGGCCTTGCCGTCGACGTCGACCTTCCAGCTCTTGTCGCCCATGTGGCGCTTGACGGAGCGGATCGTCCGGTCGGGGTTCGTGATCGCCTGTCGCTTGGCGACCTCACCCACCAAGATCTCCCCGTTCTTCGAGAACCCGACCACGGATGGCGTCGTGCGCGACCCCTCCGCGTTCGGGATGACGACCGGTTCCCCGGCCTCAAGCACGGACACGACCGAGTTGGTCGTCCCCAGGTCGATACCGACCGCTCGTGCCATCGCGTTTCCTCCTTCTGCCGGCGGCCGGGTCGGCCGCTCGGGTTACGTTGCGTCCCTTGGCGTGCGGAGCACGCTCCTGCGCTTTCCCACACCATAGAACTTGAGTGTGATATTGACAAGTTTCACTCGCCGAAGCCGATCAACGCCTGCGCCACAACGTTCCTCGAACGTTCATCGATACGCCTCCGGCGGGCCGAACGTTCGGCCGAACATCCCCTTGGCTGTCCCCGGGTGGGCGGAAGAACAGGGCCGGAAGGTTCAAGCACCCGAGACCTTCGTCCGAAGAAGGCACTAGTACCGAAGGTCTTGGCCGGAAGGATCGGAACCTTGCGAGTCGGCGCTTCCAACATGCCCCAGCGCGAGAGCGCGGTCGCGGGCGGACACCCGACGGTGCGTCACGCCGTCGAGTCGATCCTGCTCGAGGAGCGGACGCGCTGGGCGATGCAGATCCACGACGGCCTGACCCAGTCGGTGACCTCCGCCGTCCTCGAGGTCCAGAACCTCCGCCACCTGATCGAGACCGATCCCGTGGCGGCGGTGCGCATCCTCCACGAGGTGGAGAGCGAGATCCGAGACGACCTCCGCCGCATCCGCGAGCTGCTGTTCGAGATGACATCCGAAGACGAGATCCCGAGCGAGCCGACGCTCGCCAGCCTGATCAAGGACTTCGCGGCGCGCTGGCGCATGCCGGCGACCGTGGAAGTGGAGGGGGACATCGAGGCGCTCAGCGACGCCACGGTGGAAGCGGCGTACGCGATCGCGAGCGAAGCCCTCGCGAACGCCGCCAAGCATTCGGGAGCCCCGGATGCCCGTGTCGCGTTGTCGGTGGACGACAGCGCGCTCCACATCGAGGTGCACGATCGGGGCCGCGGCATGGTGGCCGTGACCGATGACGATCCGCATTTCGGTATCCGGATCATGCGGGCCCGCGCCGAATCGCTCGGCGGGACCCTCGAGATGACGTCGACCCCCGGACACGGCACCAGTGTGGTGGCCGTGCTCCCCGTCACGAGGGATGGTGAACAACGATGAGGATCTTGATCGTGGACGACCACGCGCTGGTGCGCCGTGGCATGAGCTATGTCGTCAAGGAGGGCTTCCCGGACGCGGAGGTCATCGAGGCGGAGTCCTCGGCGGCGGCGCTCGAGGCGCTGCGGACCAGCTCGAAGGTCGACCTCGCGTTGGTCGACGTTCGCATGCCCGATCTCGACGGCCTGGAGCTCCTGCGTGCGATCAAAGGCGAGTGGGAAGAGATGCCGGTCATCATGCTGTCGACCTATGAGAACGCGCCATACGTCAAGCGCGCGCTCGCCGACGGAGCCGCGGGGTACCTGCTGAAGGACGCCACGCCCGAAGATCTGAGTCAGGCGATCAACGTCGCGATGTCGGGAAGCGGCAACGTCCTGAGCCCCCGGGTGATCCAGAACCTGTTCGAGGATCAAGAGGCGGCCAACGCGTCTTCGAACGGGCGCCGCAGCGAGTACAGCCTGACGCAGCGCGAGCACGACATCCTCGCCCTGCTGGCGGAAGGCCGCTCGAACCGTGAGATCGCAGGTCGCCTCTACCTGTCGGAGAAGACGGTCAAGGCGCACCTCGCCGCGATCTTCCGCAAGCTCGGCGTCACGAACCGGACGCAGGCCGCGATGATGGCCGTGCAGATGGGTGTCGGGCCGGTTCCGGGCGCGCTGCTGACCGAGCCGTAGGTCAGCTGCCGAAGTCGCGGTAGTAGCGGCTCGGCGTCGGACCGCGCTGCCCCTGGTACTTGTTGCCGGCCGCACCGTACGGCGTCTCGGCCGGTGAGGTCAGCCTGAAGAACGAGATCTGCCCGATCTTCATCGCCGGGTACAGCGTGATCGGCAGGTTCGCGACGTTGCTGAGCTCCAAGGTCAGGTAGCCGTCCCAGCCGGGATCCACGTAGCCGGCCGTTGAATGGATCAGCAGCCCGAGTCGCCCGGGCGAGGACTTGCCCTCGAGCCGCGCGACGAGAT
>JBKPRM010000158.1:0-4540 GCA_046734555.1 Actinomycetota bacterium
CTGCAGATCATCGCGGTCGGACACGCGTCGATCACCGCACGTGAGGGTGCGCTCAAGGTCCGCGAGGCGTCGCGCACCCTGGCCGAGGGCCACGACGCCGAGTTCTTCCTGCACGGCAGCGCCGTGCCGGTCACGGCCGACGACCACATCCTCGCGCTGCTGTCGGGAGATGAGGACGGGCTGGTGGATGCGGTCGCCGCGGCCGGCGAGGCCGAGGGGATCGGGGTGACCCGGCTCTACGAGCCGGCGGTATTGCCGCCGATCCTGACGCAGATCCCTCTCACCGTGCGGTTGCAGTTGCTAGCCGAGCGCTTCGCGTCCCAGCGCGGCCAGAACCCCGACACGGTGATCGTCGGGGCCTGGAACGACAAGGAACTGTGGGCGATCGGCTACCCCAAGGCCTAGCCGTCGCGCCCCGCGGCGGTGGGTTCGCCCGACCGCGGGGAGTCGGCGGTGAACTGACGGATCGCCGCGAGCTCGCGCAGCCCGACCATCGCGTGCACGCGCGTCCCCTCGGGCTCGGCGTCGGCGCTCAGCACCTCGGCCTCTCGGTAGAGCATCGCGACGAGATCGCCACGATCCCACGGGATCAGTGCGTGCACCTCGACCGGTGGTGTCGGCACCGTCGCCGCGATCGCTTCGAGGAGCCCCTCCTGGCCTTCGCCCGTGAGCGCCGAGACGGCGACCGACCCCGGGTAGCGAAGCGCCAAACGCGCCCGTCGTGAGCCCGGCACGAGGTCGATCTTGTTGAGCGCGAGCACCTCCGGCATGTTCGCCGCCCCGATCTCGTCGAGCACCCGCCGCACGGCCTCGATCTGCTCGTCGACCGCAGACGACGAGGCGTCGGCGACGTGGACCACCATGTCGGACAGCGTGACTTCCTCGAGCGTCGATCGGAACGCTTCGACGAGGTCGTGCGGCAGCTTCGAGACGAAGCCCACGGTGTCGGAGATCGTGGCGTTGCGGTTCCCGGGCAACGCGATCTTGCGCGTCGTGGGGTCGAGCGTCGCGAACAGCTGGTCGGCGACGATGACGTCGGCCCCGGTCAGACGCCGCAGCAGCGACGACTTGCCGGCGTTCGTGTACCCGGCGATCGCGATCTGCGGCAGGTTGGAGCGCTGCCTGCTCGCTCGCTGCGTGTCGCGGGAGCGCTGCATCGCCTTGACGTCGCGACGGAGCTTCGTGATCCGCCGGCCGATGTGCTGGCGGTCGGATTCGAGCTTCGTCTCGCCGGGGCCTCGCGTCCCGATGCCACCGCCCAGCCGGCTCATCGCCTCGCCCCAACCGCGCAGACGTGGCAGCAGGTAGTTCAGCTGCGCCAGCTCGACCTGCGCCTTGCCCTCGCGCGTGTGCGCGTGCAACGCGAAGATATCCAAGATCAGCGCGGTCCGGTCCACGACCTTCACGCCGAGCCGCGCCTCGAGCGCTCGCAGGTGGCCGGGCGTGAGCTCTTGATCGAACACCACCAGCTGCGCGCCCTTCGCGTGCACGAGCTGGTGCAGCTCTTCGACCTTGCCCTTGCCGATCCAGTACTGCGGATCGGGTTCCGAGCGGCTCTGGACGATCCTGCCGACCGGCTCCGCGCCGGCGGAGTCGGCGAGCGCCGCGAGCTCGTCGAGGTCCGCCTCCTCGATGCCGGGCCCGATGCCGACGAGGACGGCGCGCTCGTGCGCGATCGAACGCCACGTGGCGGCGATCGGCGACTCGACGATGCGGGTATCGGCTCGGTCGGGCATTCGCGTGCTCAGCCCATCGACGAGCCGGCTTCGCGCAGGAGCTCGTTCAGGGCGACCTTGTCGTCGGTGGCATCGGTGCGCTCGCCGATGATGAGCCCGCACGGCATGCCGTAGGTGCCCCCGGCGAACTCCTTCGGGCGCGTGCCCGGCACGACGATCGCGCCCGCAGGCACCCGGCCCCGAACCTCGACGGGCTCGGCACCGCGCGGATCGATCACGGGGGTGTTGGCCGTCAGGACCACACCGGCTCCCAGCACCGCTCTCGCTCCGACGTGCACGCCCTCGACGACGATGCATCGCGAGCCGATGAACGCGCCATCCTCGATCACGACCGGCACCGCCTGCACCGGCTCGAGGACGCCGCCGATCCCAACGCCGCCGGCGAGATGCACGTCGGCGCCGATCTGCGCGCACGACCCGACGGTCGCCCACGTGTCGACCATCGACCCCGCACCGACGTATGCCCCGATGTTCACGTAGCTCGGCATCAACACGGCGTCCCGCTCGACATGCGCGCCGTAGCGCACGGTCGCCGGCGGCACCACGCGGACGCCGTCGGCGGCGAACCCCCGCTTCAGCGGGAGCTTGTCGTGGTACTCGAAGGGGCCGACGTCGACCGTCTCCAGGCCGCGGATCCGGAAGTACAGCAGCACCGCCTGCTTCGCCCACTGGTTGACGCGCCACGGCTGCCCGTCGCCCGAGGGCTCCGCCACGCGCAGCTCCCCATCGTCGAGCAGCGCGATCGCGGCCTCGACGGCCTCGGTGTCGATGGGAGCCGAGGCGTCCGCCTCGAGCGCGCGCCAAGACGAATCGATCCGCTGCGCGAGGTCCCCGGTCACGCCGGCACCTCGGCGAGGACCCGGTCCAGCATCGCTGCCGCCGTGGCGCACTCCTCCAGGGTCGGGACCATCGCGATCCGGACGTATCCCTCCCCCTCCGGCCCGAAGAACGAGCCTGGGGCGACGACGACGTCGGCGCGATCGAGCAGCTCGAGCGACCACGCGAGCGACTGGCGGCCGCCCGGCACCGCGACCCACAGGTAGAAGGTCGCCTCGCTGCCCGCGACGTGCACCCCGTGGCGATCGAACAGCTCGAGGAAGATCTTCCGCTTCGCTGCGTACCGAGCTCGGTTCGCCTCGACGTGGCGTTCATCGCCCCACGCGACGACGCTCGCCCGTTGCACGAACTCCTGCGGCGTGACGCCGACCGCGGGGCGGAGCCGTCGCAGCGCGCCGATCAACTCCGGGTCGCCCGCCGCGAAGCCGCTGCGGTACCCCGTCATCGATGAGCGCTTGCTGAGCGTGTGCAGCACGATCACGTTGGTCAGATCGCGGATCTGCAGGGCGCCCGCCGGCGGCGCGTCGCCGAACCACAGCTCGCTGTACGCCTCGTCGGACGCGAGCACGACGTCGTGCGCTCTGCAGCGCTCCACGGCATCGGCGAGCAGCGATAGCGGCGCGACGGCGCCCGTCGGGTTGTTCGGGTAGTTGAGCCACAGCAGGCTCGCCCGCCGCCACTGTTCGTCGGTGATCGCATCGAGGTCGGGCAGGAACGAGCGCTCCTCGGTCAACGGCAGGCGCGCGACGTCGCCGCCCGCGTAGCGAGCCCCGCGTTCCGGGATCGGGTACCCCGGCGCGGTCGTCAGGACGAGATCCTTGCCCTCTTCCGGATCGAGCACCACGCGAGCGAGCGAGAACACGAGCTCCTTCGAGCCGAGCGTCGGGAGGATCTGCGTGTCCGGATCCAACGCCGCGCCGTACCGCCCCTGCGCCCACGCGCCGATCGCGCGCCGCAGCGCCGGCAGCCCGGCCGCCCGCGGGTACGACGAGATCGGACCGATCGCATCGCGGAGGGCGTCCCGGACGATCGGCGGTGTCTCCTCGCGCGGATCGCCGACACCGAAGTCGATCAGCGTCCGGCCGGCCTCGACGGCCTCCTGCTTGCGCCGGTCGAGCGCCTCGAAGGGATAGGGCTCAACCGCTCGCATCGATGGTGAGAGATGGACCAACCTCGGCCTTCCTGCCGGCGAGGAACGCCGACACGATCGCGTGCGTCCGGGCGAGAGCGGTCCCCGTGACCTGCTCGTCGTCGCTGTGAGCGTACCGCGGGTCACCCGGACCGAGGTTCACCGCGTCGACGCCGGCCATCGCGAACTCAGCGACCGGGGTCCACCCTTGCTTCGGGGCGACGGTCAGGTCGCCCGCCTCCCGCAAGCGCGTGACGAGCGGGTTGCCGAGACACACGGGCCCCGGCGGCGCGTTCCCGACGACCTCGATCCGGACGTGATCACGCCCGAGCAGCTCCTCGAGCCGGCGCTCCGCCTCGGCGGGCGCACGCGACGGGGCGTAGCGCATGTTGATGTGCGCCTCGGCACGATCGGGCACCACGTTGTCGGCGACACCGCCGGCGATCCGCGTCACCGAGATCACCTCGTGGAAGACGAGACCGTCGATCTCGACGTCTCGCGCGGGCAGGTCGGTGACGACCGAAAGCGCCTCGATCGCGGTATGGATCGCGTTGTCGCCGAGCCACGGGCGAGCGCTGTGCGCCGCGCGGCCACGGACCGACACGCGAGCGTTCAGGTTGCCGGTGCATCCGACCTCCAGCGTGTTCGCGGTCGGTTCCATCACGATCGCGAGGGAGGCCTCCCCGAGGGCCGGAACCCGCTCGAGCGCGGGCAGCAGCGCCGACTCGGTGATCGGAACCTCCTCGCGGCCGAAGAAGAGATAGCCGACGTCGAGATCGGCCGTGGATGCGCCCGCGACGGCCAGGGCGAGCAACACGGCGAGCGACCCCTTCATATC
>JBKPRM010000159.1:0-7364 GCA_046734555.1 Actinomycetota bacterium
AGATGTGTATAAGAGACAGGGGTAGGTACGCAGATCGGTGCGTGCCGCGGCCGACCCGGATCGGTTCGTCGACGTCACGCGATCGTGCACGACCTCGATCTCCACCGGGCTCGGCCCGATAAGGAACCCCCCGGCCCTCACCGTCCAGACGTAATCGTGGATGTTGCACCCGCTCCATCTCTCACGAGCTCGAGCGACTGGGAAGCGCGCACCACACGGGGACCGAAGACCACAGCGATCGCCGCGACGGCCCCGACCGCCAGTGCGGCGATCGCGACACGCCTCATGCTGCCGAGGCGCGGCGTCGAAGCTCCGCCTCGATGAAGCGATCGAGGTCGCCGTCGAGCACGCGCTGCGGGTCGCCGACCTCCTCGTTCGTCCGGTGGTCCTTGACCATCTGATAGGGCGCCAGGACGTAGGAGCGGATCTGCGAGCCGAAGTCCACGGCCTTGCGCTCGCCGCGGATCTCGTCCATCTGTTCCTCGCGCTCACGTCGCTGGCGCTCCGCGAGACGAGCTTTCAAGATCCCCATCGCCGTCGCGCGGTTCTGCAGCTGCGACCGTTCGTTCTGGCAGGCGACGACGATCCCGGTCGGCAGGTGCGTGATGCGCACCGCCGAGTCGGTGGTGTTCACGCCCTGCCCGCCGGGGCCGCTCGAGCGATACACGTCGATGCGCAGGTCAGCTTCGTCGATCTCGACCTCTTCGGCCTCCGCCTCGTCGAGGGCCGGGATCACGTCGAGCGATGCGAACGAGGTGTGCCGCCGCTTCTGCGCGTCGAACGGGCTGATCCGCACGAGGCGGTGGACCCCGCGTTCCGCGGAAAGCAGCCCGTAGGCGTTGTGCCCGTGCACGGTGAACGTCGCCGACTTGATGCCCGCCTCGTCGCCGTAGTGCACCTCGTCCACATCGACGTCGAAGCCCCGGCGCTCGGCCCAGCGGGAGAACATCCGCAGCAACATCTCTGCCCAGTCCTGCGACTCGGTGCCGCCGGCGCCGGCCTGGACGGTCGCGATCGCATCGTTCGCGTCGTATGGACCCGACAAGAGGGCCTCGAGCTCGACGGTCCCGAGATCGGCCTCCAGCTGCTCCACGCCGCGGGCCAGCTCCTTCTCGAGATCCGGATCGCCGGCGTCGGCAAGCAGCTCGTCGATCGCGACGATATCGCCGAGTTGACGCTGCAAGGCGTCGTAGCGGTCGCGGGTCGCCGTCAGCCGCGCGAGCTCGGAGGTGACGCGCTGGCCCTTCGCGGGGTCGTCCCACAGCGTTGGGTCGGCGGTGGCCCCCTCCAGCTCGTCGATGCGGGAACGCTTGCGATCGATGTCAAAGGAACCCCCGAGCCGCGTTCACACGCTCGCCGATCGCCTTCAGACGCTCCGAGTACTCACTCACGGCCGGAGTCTACCGGCGCTTCCTTCGCTCACCCGGTATCGCAGCACGAGACCGTATGCTGCGGCCATGGACGCGACCGCTCTCGACGACGTCTTGTCCGAGGCGGAACAGGACCTCCGCTCGCTGGTCGTGATCAACAAAGAACCGGTGACGTGGTTGCTGATCGAGGCGCCGAGCGCCGACGGCGAAGCCCTAGTGGAGGAGGCCGTCGAGCAGATGGGCGGGACGGTCGCGAGGATCAATGGCACCGCGGCGCTCACGCGCTTCCCGTCATCCGCCGCAGCCGTCGGCACGTGGCTCACCCTGGCCGCGTGGACCGATACCGATGTGCGCGGCGCCGCCGTCTCGGGCTACTGCCATCGGGCCGAGCTCGTCGGTGCGACGCTCGCGGAGCTCCCCGATCTGCTCGCGCCCGCCGCGCCGGGTGAGCTCTGGGTGAGCTTCGAGATCGCCACGGCCGTGGACCTGAACGACGAACGATTCGCGGTGGAGCGCATCGAGCGGGGAGCGCTCGTTCCGGCGTCGTGCAAGCTCACGATCCGTTGACGCGTGTTCGGCACCTCACGCCGGCCGACGCGCCCGCCTGTGACGCGATCATCGCGGAGCTCCCCGACTGGTTCGGCGACGAGGCAGGCATCCGGGACTGCGCCGCGGCGGTCCGCTCGCAACCAGGGTTCGTCGCGACGACCGAGGGGGCCGTTGCCGGATTCCTCACGGTGTTACGTCCGCGGCCCCACGTCGCGGAGATCAGCTGGATGGCGGTGCACCCAGATCACCGACGCGAGGGGCACGGCCGGGCGCTCGTGGATGCGCTCATGCAGACGCTGCACGACGATGGCACGCGCCTGCTCATGGTCAAGACGCTCTCGGATCGCGACCCGTATGCGCCGTACGCGGAGACACGCGCCTTCTACGAGGCGATGGGCTTCTTCCCGGTGCTGGACCTCGACATCTGGGGTCCGGAGAACCCGGCACTGCTGTTCGTGCGGTCGGTGACGCGACCGCACGATGACCGCTGACTCAGGCGGCCGCGCCGTGGCACTTCTTGTACTTCAGGCCGCTGCCGCACGGGCACGGCGCGTTGCGAGGGGTCTTGTCGCTGATCGCCTGATTGGGGTTGCCTGCCTGGGCGCCCTTCGGCGCCTCACCGGCGCCGGCGGCGCCCGACGCAACCTCGTCGCGGTTCTCCTGCATCCGTTGCACCTTGGGCGCTTCCGGCTGCTGGTCGTGCCGGACGAGCTCCACACGGTAGATGTACTGGACGAAGTCCTCGCGGATCGACGCGGTCAGGGCCTCGAACATCGAGAACGCCTCACGCTGGTACTCGACGAGGGGATCGCGCTGGGCGTAAGCCCGCAGGTGGATGCCCTCCTGCAGGTAGTCCATCTCGTAGAGATGCTCCCGCCACTTGGTGTCGGTGATGTTCAGCAGGACGACCCGCTCGAGCTCACGCATCACGTCGGGTGTGACCGCCTCTTCCTTCGCCTCGTAGGCGTCGAGCGCCTCCCGGACGAAGTGCTGGCCGAGCTCCGCGTGCTCGGTGATCGTGGCGATGTCCGCTTCGCTGCTCGACACAGGGAACACCTCGCCGAGCGCGGTCAGCAGACCGGCGCGGTCCCACTCGTCGGGGTACGCGTCGGCCGGCGCCCACTGGTCGACCGTGGCGAGCACGACCTCCTCGACGAAGCCCTGCGTTTGATCCTTCAGCGACTGCCCCTCGAGGATCTTGCGGCGCTCGGCGTAGATCACCTCGCGCTGACCGTTCATCACCTCGTCGTACTTCAGGACGTTCTTGCGGATCTCGTAGTTACGCTCCTCGATCTGCTTCTGCGCGTTCTCGACCGCCTTCGTGACCATCTTGGCCTCGATCGGCTCCCCCTCGGGCCATTTCAGCCGCTCCATGATCGCGCTGACGCGGTCCGACGCGAACATCCGCATCAGGTCGTCTTCGAGCGATAGGTAGAACAACGACTCACCCGGATCGCCCTGGCGGCCGGCGCGGCCCCGCAGCTGGTTGTCGATGCGGCGCGACTCGTGACGCTCGGTGCCGAGCACGTACAACCCGCCGACGTCGACGACCTCCTCGTGCTCGGCATCGGTCTGCGCCTTGAACTTCTCGAAGATCGGCTCGTAGGTCGCCTCGTACTCGGCGCGCTCCTCCGGGTCCATCTCGAACAGGAGATAGCGGTCGTTGTCGAACTCGCGCGCGGCCATCTCGGTTCGCGCGAGGTACTCCGGGTTGCCCCCGAGGAGGATGTCGACGCCGCGGCCTGCCATGTTCGTCGCGACCGTGACCGCGCCCTTGCGCCCGGCCTGGGCGACGAACTGCGCTTCCTTCTCGTGGTTCTTCGCGTTCAGGACGCTGTGCTCGATCCCGCGGCGGTTGAGCACCCCCGACAGCCGCTCGGACTTCTCGATCGAGACCGTGCCGACGAGCACCGGCTGTCCCTGTTCGTTCCGTTCGAGGATGTCGTCGGCGACCGCGTCCCACTTCTCGTCTTCGGACCGGTAGACGAGATCGGTGCGGTCGTCGCGCACGTTCGGGCGGTTCGTCGGGATCTCGAGGACACCGATCTTGTAGGTCTCCTCGAACTCGGTGAGCTGCGTCTTCGCGGTACCGGTCATGCCCGCGAGCTTGTCGTACATCTTGAAGTAGTTCTGGATCGTGATCGTCGCGAGCGTCTGGTTCTCCTCCTTGATCCGGACGCCCTCCTTCGCCTCGATGGCCTGGTGGAGGCCCTCGGAGTACCGCCGGCCTTCCAGGACGCGACCGGTGAACTCGTCGACGATCTTGACCTCGCCCTGTTGCACGACGTAGGCGACGTCGCGCTTGTACAGCTCCTTCGCGCGGAGCGCGTTGTGCAGGTGGTGCACGAGCATCGTGTTGACGTTGTCGTAGAGGTTCTCCAGCTGCAGGATCTCCTCGACCTTCGCCACACCGGCCTCGGTCACCGCGACCTGGAACTTCGACTCGTCGACCTCGTAGTCCTCGTCCTTGCGCAGACGCGGCACGACGCGGGCGAAGGTCTGGTACCACTTGGCCGAGTCGGAGACCATGCCCGAGATGATCAACGGGGTGCGCGCCTCGTCGATCAGGATCGAGTCCACCTCATCGACGATCGCGAAGTGATGGCCGCGCTGGACCGTCTGGTCCAGGCGCATCGCCATGTTGTCGCGCAGGTAGTCGAATCCGAACTCGTTGTTCGTGCCGTACGTGATGTCCGCCGCGTAGGCGGGCCGGCGCTCGTCGGGTGTCATCGACGCCTGGATCAAGCCGACGTCGAGCCCGAGGAACCGATAGATCCCGCCCATCCACTCCGAGTCGCGTTTCGCCAAGTAGTCGTTGACCGTGACGATGTGGACGCCGTGGCCGCCGAGCGCGTTCAGGTATCCGGGCAGCGTCGAGACGAGCGTCTTGCCTTCGCCGGTCTTCATCTCGGCGATGTTGCCCTGGTGCAGCGCGGCGCCCCCCATGAGCTGCACGTCGAAGTGGCGCTGCCCGATCGTGCGGCGGGCGGCCTCACGCGCGGCCGCGAACGCTTCCGGGAGCAGGTCGTCGAGCGACTCCCCGTTGCCGGCCCGCTCACGGAACTCCGCCGTCTTGCCACGGAGGTCGTCGTCCGTGAGGTCCTCGACCTCGGGCTCGTAGGTGTTCACGAGCCGGGCAAGCTCCTCCAGCCGCTTGAGCTTGCGGCCCTCGCCCATGTTCGAGAACTTGTCGATGAACGGCACGGTCGATCCTTCGGGGGTTCGGCTTGGACTCCATCGTACCCGCGGCTGTGGGAGAGATCGGGCAGCCGCCGGGTCCTTAGAGCGAGCCCTCCAGCTCCCCCAACCGGGCCACGAGCAGGGCGTTCTCGGCGTAGTCGACGGGGCAGGCGATCACGGTGACGCCGTCGCTTGCCAAAGCGGACCGCAACGTCGGCAGCAACTCCCCCGGCTCACGGATCTCGTGTCCCGTGGCGCCGAAGCTCGCCGCGAGCTGCTCGAAGTCGGGATTGCCGAACGACACCGCCGATCGGCGCCCGAAGTGCAGGTCCTGCTTCCACCCGATCAACCCATAGCCCCCGTCGACCCAAACGAGCACGACGAGCGGAACGTGCTCGCGAACCGCCGTCTCGATCTCGGCTGCGCTCATCAGGAACGCACCGTCGCCGACGACGGCGAGCACCTTGCGATCCGGGTGAACGAGGCGAGCAGCGATCGCGCCGGGGAGCGCGAACGCCATCGTCGCGAGCCCGTTCGAAAGCAGGCACGTGTTGGGCTCGTAGGTCGGGTAGAGGCGCGCCATCCACATCTTCGCGGCGCCGGTGTCGCACAACACGATGTCGCGGCGATCCATCGCCTCGCGGATGTCGTGCACGATCCGCGCCGGCGCCATCGGGAAGGAATCGTCCGAAGCGCCCCGCTCCCACTCCTCGCGCAACAGCTCCTTCACCGGCGGCACCTCGGTCATCACCGGGTGGGCCCCGGTCGCATCGGCGATCGCGTCGAGCGCCTCGCCGATCGAGCCCTGGAGCCCGACCTCGAGGGGATAGTTCGCGTCGACCTCGGCGACGTTGCGGTGGACGTGGATGATCCGCTTGTCCCCGAGCGGGTTCCATCGCGCAGGCGCGTACTCCACGATGTCGTAGCCGACCGCGACGACGAGGTCGGAGCGATCGAAGCCGAAGTTCGCGTAGTCGCGGACCATGAAGCCGATCGTGCCGAGCGCGTTCGGGTGATCGTCGGGGATCGCGCCCTTGCCCTGGAAGGTCGTCGCCACCGGGATGGAAAGCCGTTCGGAGAACCGACGAAGCGCATCCACCGCGTGGTCACGCGCGACGCCGGCCCCGGCGAGCACGACGGGGTGCGCGGCCTCGCCGAGCGCGTGCGCGGCCCGGTGCACCTGATCGTCCGAGGGCGAGGGGTCGCGCGGCACGTTCACCTTCAGCGGCGTGGCGTGCGTGCGCAGGTCTGCGACATCCTCGGGCAGCACCACGAAGGTCGCACCCGGTCGTTCGGTCTGCGCCTGCTTGAACGCCTTCCGGATCATCTCGGGCGCCGCATCGCGAAGCGTGATCATGTCGCCCCATTTCGTGACCGGCCGGTACAACGCGACGAGGTCGACCACCTGGTGCGATTCCTTGTACAGGCGGTTGAGGCCGGCCTGCGCCATCAGGGCCACCAACGGATGGGAGTCGAGCTGGGCGTCGGCGATCCCGAGGACGAGGTTGAGCGCCCCTGGACCGAGCGTCGCGAGGCACACGCCGGCACGACCCGTCAGCGCGCCGTAGATGTCGGCCATGAACGCCGCGCCGCGTTCGTCACGGGTCGTCACGAAGCGGATCGACGAATCGGCGAGCGCGTCGATGACGTGGAGGTTCTCCTCGCCGGGGAGTCCGAACACGAACTCGACCCCCTCGTTCTGCAGGCAGGACACGAGGAGCTCCGCGACGCTTCGCTCCGTCATGTCGTGCAGCCTACCGTTGCCCGCGAACCTCCCCCGCACTACCGTCGCGCTCGATGGACGAGGCACCGGCGAGACCGGACACGGATCGGCTCGGCAAGGGACCCACGCCGTCCGTCCGCACCGCCATGTGGGTCGGCGCGGCGCTGGTCGTCGGGGTCGGAGCGCTGGCGGTGATCGTCGGGATCAAAGATCCGTCGGGCGCGACGCCTCCGACGTCAACGTTCGCGGCGGCCGGCGCGGTGATCTCGGCGGTCGCGTTCGTGACCGTCACCCTGGCGGCACGGAGCGCAGGGGTGACGATGCGGGCCTCGGTCACGCTCGCGGGCGGCTTCGCGGTGATCGCGATCGCGAAGTTCGCGCTCGGCCCGATCGCGATGTTCCGCGCTCGGCCCGAGGTCCAAGACCCCTTCGCCCTCGGCAGCGCCGGGAGCGTCATCGCGATCGCGGCCGTCGTCTTGCTCCTCTACACCGGGACCGTCATGGCGCTGGGTTCATGGCTCCGACCACGGGGGTGGGCATCC
>JBKPRM010000160.1:0-4699 GCA_046734555.1 Actinomycetota bacterium
CATCGAGGGGTCGCTCGGGCGGATCGCGTTCGTCGTGCTCCTTGCCCTGGTGCTCGCCGGACAGTTCTCGACCTCGACCGAGATCCTCGCGACGATGACGTTGTTCGGGGCCTTCGCGTACCTGCTCGCCCTGCTGACGGCGCCCGTCGAGCTGAAGAAGCGGCTGCTGTGGACGATCCCCCTGCTCGCGGCGGCCTACGCGCTCGCGGCGGTGCTCGTGTCGCCGATCATCTTCCGACTGACGCACGACGCACCGCCGGAACACGCGATCCGCTTGCCGGAACTGAACACCACCGACCTCCTGAGCTTCGTGATCCCCCGATCCTTCGCTCGGTTCGGGGGGCAGACGTTCGCGTCGCTCACCGGGCGGTTCCCCGCGTTCCCCCAGAACGACACCGGCTACATCGGCATCGTCTTGCTCGGGATCGTGATCTGGTTCGCGATCCAGTTCCGCAAGCAGTGGTGGGCGCTGATGCTCACCTCGTTCACGCTGCTGACCGCCCTGTTGGCGATGGGACCCCGGTTGCACATCGCCGGCACGGCGTACGGACGGTTGCCGGGAGCGCTTCAGGAGGAACTGCCGCTGCTGAAGCACGCGACGACCGATCGGTTCCCGCTGTACCTGTCCCTGGCGGTCGCGGTGATCGTGGCGATCTGGATCGCGGCGGCGAACGGACGAGCTCTGATCCTGCGGCTCGCCGCCGCCGCCGTCGGCATCGCCTTGCTCTCGGTGAACCTCGCGATCGAGCCCACGTACCACGGCACGCTCGCGACCCCGACGTTCTTCACCGACGGCTCGTACCGCAACTTCATCCCGGCGGGAAGCATCGTCCTCGGGATCCCGTACCAGCTCGGCGGGGACCTCACGTGGGAGGTTGCGACCGACTTCGACTTCCGCCTCGGCCGCAGCTACATCGGTCCCGTCCATCCGATCGGACATCTCAACGCGTCGCTCGGCGTGATCGTGACCGAACCCGGGAAGGAGCTCCCGCCACCGAACGCGGTTCGATACTTCATCCAGGAGCGGGAGGTTCACGCGGTCGTCGCGGAGCAGCCGGTGCCGCCGGAGATCGTGTCGATGATGAACGACATCCTCGGGGTGGATCCGATCACCACGGGAGGGGTCATGGTCTGGAAGGTGCCGCCCGAGGGCGTGACGCCGAACGAGCCGCCGCCGGTGCCACCGACCGTGACGACGGCGCCGTAACGAACGCCTAGTTCTCGCCCTGGTCCCGGGTGAACCCGAGCTCGCCGTCGAACTCCTGCAGCTTCTCGATGTGCATCCACTTGTGCGACGACGAGATCCGTTGCAGGAGCTCGTGCACATCGTCGTCAGGGAGGTCGCCGGGGTTCTGCTTGATGATGAACCGGCACCGGAAGTGATCGCCCGTCTCGGTCATGGCCCCGGTCGGCGGGAAGACCTTCGTGCCGCGTGAGCTGATCATCTTGAGCGAGAGCTTCGTGTCCTGGGTGAGCTCCATCAGCGATGCGCCGAGCTCCGAGGCCGACAGGGGGGATTCCACGAACACGTCGAGGCCGACGACGGCGCGGGTCTTCGGCCGGACGTAGTCCGGCGCGGCGTCCAGGACGGGCAGCTCGAGCGGCGTCGTCTCGCGCACCGTCCATCGTTCGGTCTGCTTGCCGAGGTTGCCGATGATCGCGTTCGTGTAGTCGGTGGTGGACGTTCCCCGGTCGTACCCGACGACGTCGCCCGTCAGCACGCCCGACTCCAACGTGACGAACACGGCGTGCTCGATCGCCGTGGCCTGGTCGAAGAGTCCGAGGTAGCGCAGCATCAGCACGCCCGACAAGATCATGGCGGTCGGGTTGATCACGTCCTTGCCCGCGTACTTCGGTGCCGAGCCGTGCACGGCCTCGAAGATCGCGACCTCGCTGCCGATGTTCGCGCTCGGCGCGAACCCGAGCCCGCCGATCAGCGCGCTCGTCAGGTCGGACAGGATGTCGCCGTTCATGTTCGTCGTCACGAGCACCTCGAACTGCTCGGGACGCTTGACCAACTGGTGCGCGGCGTTGTCGACGATCACATGCCACGACTCGATCTCGGGGTAGTCGGGGGCGACCTTCTCGAACGCCCGCTTCATCTCGCCCTCGGCGAACTTCATGATGTTCGCCTTCGTCGCGCACGCGACCTTGGTGCGTCCCTCCGATCGAGCGTAGGCGAACGCGAACCGCGCGATCTTCTCCGAACCTTTGGCGCTGATCAGCTTGAGCGCCTGTGCAACGCCGGGCGTCTGCATGTACTCGATGCCGGCGTAGAGGTCTTCGACGTTCTCGCGAACGACGACCAGATCGATCCCACGTCCGGAATACGGCGTCGTGACGCCGGGCATCTCCCGAACCGGCCGCACGTTGGCGTAGGTCTCGAACAGCTTGCGGAGCGTAACGTTCGCGGACTTCTCGCCGAACCCGACCGGCGTCTCGAGCGGCCCCTTCAGCGCCACGCGCGTGCGGCCGATCGACTCGATCGTGTCTTCGGGAACGCCGCTCGGCAGGCCCTGCTTGAAGACCTCGGCGCCGGCCAGGTGCTCCTCCCACTCGATCGGTGCGCCGGTCGCCTCGATGATCCGCCGTGCTGCGGTGACGACCTCCGGACCGATGCCGTCCCCGGGGATCAAGGTCACCGGGATCGGGGTGGGCGAACCGTTCACATCGTCTCCTTCATGTCATGAAGATGCCGCAACAATCGTAGCCCGCCGAGAAGATCGCTCCCGGAGCGCTGAGGACCGGCTGTTAGCATCCGGGCCCATGCCAACGCCGCTCCGGCTGAAGCGCGCCGCTTTCCTGGTCATCGTGGTTGCGGCGCTGGCCGCCGGGGCTATCGCGTGCCAGACCGACAGCTCCACGGATACGTCGGCGACGTCGCCCGGCGCCACCGACACGACCAGCGCGTCGGTGGCCGTGACGATCTCTCGCGAGGACGCGAAGCCCATCGATCCGAAGCTCGGGTTCGACAACATCAACCATCTGATCTTCGTCGTGCAGGAGAACCGCTCGTTCGACTCGTACTTCGGGACGTTCCCCGGTGCCGACGGGATACCGCGCGCCCCCGACGGATCCTTCGACGTCTGCGTGCCGGACAACGACGGGAGATGCTGGCAGCCGTATCACGACTCCGGTGAGTACGACATGGGCGGTCCCCACAACAACTGGGCGAGCGATCACGACGTCAACGGCGGCGCGATGGACGGCTTCATCACAGCGCTCAACCGCGTCAAGATCTGCGCGAACGGACAGGTGAGCGAGGAGTGCAAGCTGGCGCTCGCGGACAACCCGGGCTCGCCCGACGTCATGGGGTACCACGACCACCGGGACATCCCGAACTATTGGGATTACGCGAAGCACTACCTGTTGCAGGACCGCATGTTCGCGCCGACGGACGCCTGGACCTTGCCGTCGCACCTATATCTCGTCTCGGCGTGGTCTGCGAAATGCACCGATCTGACGACGCCCGATCCGGACGCGAGCAGCTGCACGACCGACATCGAGCACCCGGGGGGGATGGAGGGCAAACCGTACGGCGTGGTGGCGGACATGCCCTACCGGTGGGCGAGCATCCCGTGGCTGCTCGATAACCACGATGTGTCGTGGGCCTACTACGTGGGGCCCGACACGTGCCTCGCGGATCCGTGTCCGCCGAGCGGTCCCGCGGAAACACCTCGCTCGTGGATGGCGATCTCGGGGTTCCGCAACGTCGCGTTCACGAACAACCTCGGCAACATCCGGACCTACCCGGACTTCTTCGAACGTGCGGCCCAGGGAACGCTGCCGTCGGTGAGCTGGGTGGTTCCGTACAAGGGGAACAGCGAGCACCCGACGCACCCCGTCGGCGAGGGACAGGCCTGGGTCACGCAGGTGGTCAACGCGGTGATGCAGGGCCCGCCGGAGCAATGGCAGCACACGGCGATCTTCGTCACATGGGATGACTGGGGAGGCTTCTACGACCACGTGGTGCCGCCGGTGATCGACGTCGCGGGCTACGGGCTGCGCGTGCCGGGGATCGTGATCAGCCCGTGGGTCAAAGGCGGCACGATCGACGGCCAAACCCTGTCGTTCGACGCTTACCTCAAGGTGATCGAGGACCGGTTCCTCAACGGGCAGCGCCTCGACGGCCAGAACGAGGACTGGCCCGACCCGCGGATCACGGTGCGAGAGGATGTGCGACAGCTCGGCGACCTGCGCAAGGAATTCGACTTCTCGGGCAAGCCGATCCCCGACCTGGTTCTGGACCCGAACCCCCCGTAGCGATGCGGCCGAACGGTCTCGCTCGCCGCGCGCTCGCGCGATCGGTCACCGCGTTGGCGCTCGCGGGTGTCGTGGCCGTCGCCTGCACGGCCGACGGTCCGTCCGACGCGCAGCCTTCGACGTCGGTCCCGCCGAGCGATCATCCGACCGGGAGCCAAGAGCCGCAGGTGCCGACGTGGCCCGACGGAGCGTTGCCGCCGAAGCCGGGCTTCGCCCCGAAGGGTGTCGACCTCAGTTCGCTGAAGAACCCGCCCGCGCACCGGACACCGGACGATGACTCGGTGCCCATCGATCCCAAGCTCGGCATCGACAACATCAACCACCTGGTCTTCATCGTGATGGAGAATCGGTCATTCGATCACTACTTCGGAACCTATCCCGGCGCCGACGGCATCCCGATGGCCAACGGCAAGCCGACGGTGTGTCAGCCGACCGC
>JBKPRM010000161.1:0-7917 GCA_046734555.1 Actinomycetota bacterium
CGCGAGGGACGTGGACCAACGCTCGAGCTGCATCGCGCGCATCTGGCCCGGCGTCTCCGCAACGAGCGTCTGCCAGAAGTCGAAGGTGACCGCCCGAAGCGTCACACGGCCTCGCCGAGCAGCCTGGGTATCGCCTGCTCCCACGTCGCCGATAGCTCTGCGACCGTCCGATCGATCGCCCCGTCGATCACGGCGCGCGAACCGCCCGTCTCACCGATCCGTCGGGCGGGGACGCCGTGGGCGAGCGTCAACGCGCCGAACCGATCCTCGTCCAGGGGCGCGACGCTCACGAGCGCCCGAGCGGACGATTCGCTGAACAGCGCCACGTGCGGCGGGAGGTCGGTCACGAGCGAGACCGCGAACCCGTGTCCCCCACCGATCGCACATTCCGCGAGCGCCACCGCGAGACCGCCGTCGCTGCAATCGTGCGCGCTCGCGAGCAGCGTTTCACCGGCGGCGCTCACGAGGAGCTCGATCAGGGCATGCTCGGCGTTCAGATCGAGGCCAGGCGGCATCGCCCCGGTCTCGCCCAGGACGACCTCCGCGAACTCCGATCCGCCGAGCTCGGCCGCCGTCTCACCCAGCAGGTAGATCGCGAGACCGGCCTGCGGGAACGCGCTCGGGACGCGAAGCCGGTAGTCCGACAGCAACCCGAGCATGCCGACGACGGGCGTCGGGTCGATCGCGCTGTTGCCGCTTTCGTTGTAGAAGCTGACGTTGCCGCCCGTCACGGGGGTCGCCAGGGCGTCGCAGGCCTCGCCCATGCCGCGAACCGACTCGGCGAACTGCCACATCACCTCGGCGCGCTCGGGGTTCCCGAAGTTCAAGCAGTTCGTGACCGCGAGCGGACGGGCCCCGGTCACCGCGACGTTCCGGGCGGCCTCAGCCACGGCGTGCGCCGCACCGAGGAACGGATCGAGACGCCCGTAGCGGCCGTTCCCGTCGCTCGAGACGACGACACCCTTCAGCGTGCCCGGCACACGGATCACCGCGCCGTCGGATCCGGGGCCGGCGACCGTGTTGCCCTGGACGACACGGTCGTACTGGCGCCACACCCAGCGCTTCGAGGCGATCCCCGGCGATGCGAGCACGGTGAGCAGCGCCTCGCCGAGGTCTCCGTCGAACGGCGTCAGCGCCGGATCGGCTCCCTCCGGCCGGGCCGGCTCGGCGCGTGGCCGGTCGTACTCCGGACCGTCGTCGGCGAGCGATCGCGCTGGCACCTCGGCGACCACCTCGCCGCGCCGGCGGATCGTGAGCATGCCGTCGTCGACGAGCGTGGCGACGACAGCGGTATGCAGTCCCCACCTCGCGCAGAGGTCCTGGACATCGCGCAGCCGGTCCGGATGCACGATCGCGAGCATCCGCTCCTGCGACTCGCTCGTCAGGATCTCGAACGGTTCCATGTCGGTTCGACGCAGCGGCACGGCGTCGAGGTCGACGTCTGCGCCCATCCCTGCACGGGCTGCGGACTCACTGAGGGCGCACGTGATGCCCGCCCCGCCGAGATCCTGCAGCCCCTCGAGGAGGCCGCGATCGATCAATTCCAGGGAGGCCTCGATCAACAGTTTCTCGGCGAACGGGTCACCGATCTGCACGGAGGGCCGGGATGCCTCGGCGCCGTCCTCCAACGTCGCGCTCGCGAGCACGGATACGCCGCCGATCCCGTCGCGACCCGTCGCCGCGCCGTAGAGCACCATCAGCGATCCGACGTGCGGCGTCAGCGACGTCGCGGTGACGAGCTCCTCGACCTTCGCGAAGCCGACGCACATCACGTTCACGCACGGGTTCGACGAGTGCGCCTCGGCGAACCGGATCTCCCCACCTACCGTCGGGACCCCGATGCAGTTGCCGTAGCCACCGATCCCGGCGACGACACCTTCGAAGAGCCAGCGGTTCCTCGCGTCGGTGAGCGGTCCGAACATGAGCGGGTCGAGCAGCGCGACCGGCCTCGCCCCCATCGAGATGATGTCGCGCACGATCCCACCGACGCCGGTCGCTGCGCCCTGATACGGCTCGATCGCGCTCGGGTGCGAGTGCGACTCCATCTTGAAGACGGCGACGTCACCGTCGCCGATGTCGACGGCCCCGGCGTCTTGGCCGGGGCCGACCAGGACCGCCGAACCCTCGGTCGGGAGCGTCTGCAGGTGGATCTTCGAGGACTTGTACGAGCAGTGCTCCGACCACATCACGGAATACATCGCGAGCTCGGTGCGGTTCGGCTCGCGCCCGAGCGTTGCCACGATCCGGTCGAACTCGTCGTCCTGCAGACCGAGCTGCCGATGCAACCCGTCGGTCACGTCGTCGCCCCCGCCAAGGCGGTCGCGAGCAGCGAGGCGAACAGTGGCTGCCCGCCGGTCGGCCCGACGTCGGCGTCGACCGCGTGCTCGGGATGCGGCATCAGACCGACGACGTTGCCTGCTCCGTTCCGGACGCCGGCGATGTGGTTGGTCGCTCCGTTCGGGTTGAACGCGTCGTCCAGGCGACCGTCGCGACCGCTGTAGCGGAACACGACGAGGCCCTCGCCCTCGACGCGCGCGAGCTGCTCGGCGGTCGCGACCCACTGACCCTCGCCGTGCTTGACCGGGATCTCGACCGTCTCGCCGGGGGTGAGCCCTTCGGTCACGCAGGTCTGCGCCGTTTCGATCCGGAGCCACACGTCGTCACACACGAACCGCAACGACCGGTTCCGGATCAAGGCGCCCGCGAGCAGCCCTGCCTCACAGAGGACCTGGAAACCGTTGCAGATGCCGAGCACCGGCCCGCCCGACGCCGCGAACGCCTGCACGTCGGCGAGGATCGGCGCCCGCGCGGCGATCGCGCCGGCACGCAAGTAGTCGCCGTAGCTGAACCCGCCCGGCAGGATCACCGCATCGGTATCGCGCAGATCGTGCTCGGCGTGCCATAACGGCACGCCTTCGCCGCCCATCGCGTGGATCGCCCGGAGCGCGTCGCGGTCGTCCAGCGACCCCGGGAAGGTGACGACCCCGACCCGCGGCCGCCTCACGCGGGCTTCACCTCGGAGATCTCGTACTCCTCGATCACGGGGTTCGAGAGGACCCGCGCCGCCATCTCGTGCACCTGTTCCGTCGCGCTCGCCTCGTCGGGCGCGTCGACGGTCAGCCGGATGTGCTTGCCGACGCGCACGCCCTCGACGTTGTCGAACCCCATCGCCGGGAGCGACCCCTCGACCGCCTTGCCCTGCGGATCGAGCAGCCCCTCCTTCAACGACACCAGCACCTCGAAGGTGAACGCGGTCACGTTGCGACCCCCATGCGTTGCAGATACGCGTCGAACAGCTCCCCGCTGATCCGTTCGTACGCCTCGCGGTACTTCGAAGCCGTGGCCTCGACCACGTCGGCGGGGAGCGAAGGTGGCGGCGGCTCGTGGTCCCACCCGCTCGCGTCGAGCCAGTCTCGGACGAACTGTTTGTCGAACGACGGCTGCGATCGGCCCGCCCGATAGTCGGCCACGGGCCAGAACCGCGACGAGTCTGGGGTGCCGACCTCGTCGATCAGCGTCAGCTCCTTCGTCTCGCGGTCGAAGCCGAACTCGAACTTCGTGTCGGCGACGATCACGCCGGCCCCGAACGTTCGCTGCGCGATCCGCTGGTACAACGCGATGCTCACCTCGTGCAGTCGCTCGTAGAGGCCCGTGCCGACGAGGTCGCGAGCCTCGTCGGGCGTGAGCGGGAGGTCGTGACCCTCGGCGGCCTTGGTCGTCGGCGTGAAGATCGGCTCGGGCAACTCCGCCGACTCCTCGAGGCCCGGCGGCAGACGAACGCCGCACACCGACCCCCGCTCCCGGTACTGCGTCCATCCCGAGCCGGCCAGGTACCCGCGCACGACGCATTCCATCGGGATCACCTCGGCGGCGCGGGCGAGCGTCGACCGGCCCGCGAGATCGGGATCGTCGCGATACGGCGGCGGGAACAGCTCACGCTCTCCCGAGATCAGGTGGTTCGGCACCACCGAGGACAGCCGGTCGAACCAGAACAGCGAGCAGGCGGTGAGTACTCGGCCCTTGTCGGGGATCGGCGTCGGGAGCACCACGTCGAAGGCACTGATGCGATCGGTGGCGACGAGCAAGAGCCGGCCGTCGCCGGCCTCGAAGACGTCTCGGACCTTCCCCTGCGCGACGAGCGTCACGACTCGGTGACCTCGAGGGCCGCGAGTCGATCGAACACCGGATCGAGGTTCACCAGGAACCGCTGGGGGTCGAACAGCGCGTCGACCGCCGCTGCGTCCAGCCGCGCCGCGACCTCTTGGTCCTTCGCGATCTCGTCGCGGAAGCTGGCGCCCTCGTCCCACGCGGCCGCCGCAGCGCGCTGCACGATCCGATACGCGTCGTCGCGCGACATGCCGGCCTCGACGAGTGCGAGCAGCACCGTCTGGCTGAACGCGATCTGACCACGGCTGTCGACCAGCTCACGCATCCGCTCCGGGAACACGAGCAGCCCGTCGATCACCCATGTCATGTCGCGGATCATGAACGCGAGCAGTCCCGTCGCATCCGGGAACACGATCCGCTCGGCAGACGAATGCGAGATGTCCCGCTCGTGCCAGAGCGCAACGTTCTCCATCGCGGTGACGGCGTGCCCGCGGATCACGCGCGCGAGGCCGCTCACCCGTTCGGAGACGACGGGGTTCCGCTTGTGGGGCATCGCGCTCGAACCCTTCTGTCCCTCGGCGAAGGGCTCCTGCACCTCTCGCACCTCGGTGCGGGCGAGGTGGCGGATCTCCGTCGCGAGCGCATCGAGGGTCGAGCCACACACAGCCAGCGCCGCAACGAACTCGGCGTGTCGGTCGCGCTGGATCACCTGGGTCGAAGCCTCCGCCGGACGCAGTCCGAGCCGCTCGCAGACCAGTTCCTCCACGACGGGGTCGACGCTCGCGTACGAACCGACGACGCCGGAGATCGCGCCGACGCTCACCGACTCGCGCGCGCGGTGAAGGCGCGCGCGGTCGCGGTCGAGCTGGAAGGCGAACACGGCGAGCTTGTGCCCGAACGACGTCGGCTCCGCATGGATCCCGTGTGACCGGCCCATACACACCGTGTCACGGAACTCCAGCGCTCGCCTCCTCACCGCCGAAAGCAACGTTTCCAGGTCGCCGAGCAAGACGTCGGCGCTCGCGCGGAGCTGCAGCGCGAGCCCGGTGTCCAGCACGTCGGACGACGTCAGTCCGTGATGGATCCATCGCCCCGAGGGACCGATCGACGCAGCGACCACGTCGACGAACGCCGCGACGTCGTGGCGCGTCACCCGCTCGCGTGCTCCCACGGCGTCTACGTCGAACGACGCGCGGTCGCGACAGGCGCGCGCGTCCTCCTTCGGGATGACCCCCAGCGCTGCCCAGGCGTCGACCGCCGCGAGCTCGATCTCGAGCCAGTTCGCCAGACGCGCCCCGTCCGACCAGATGGCCGAGATCTCAGGAACGTCGTAGCGATCGATCACAGCTTCAGGCCCTCCGCCAGATCGTCCTTGAACTTCCAGAGCTTGGCCTGCACCTCCTCGTCGGCGATCCCGAGGATCTCGGCGGCGAGGATGGCGGCGTTCACCGCCGCGTCGACGCCGACGGTCGCGATCGGTACACCCGTCGGCATCTGGGCGGTGATCGCGAGCGCCTCGTTCCCGACCATCTGGGGCGCCGTCGCGATCGGGATGCCGATCACCGGCAAGACGGTGCGCGCGGCCACCGCGGCGGCGAGGTGGCCCGACAACCCCGTCGAGCAGATCACGACCTTGACGCCTCGTTCGAACGCCGTCCGCGCGTACTCGTCGACCAGATCGGGGTTCCGCGACGAGGACATGATCCGGACCTCGTGCGCGATATCGAACTTCTCGAGGATCAAGCCCGCCTGCCGCATGATCGGCAGCTCCGATGGAGAGGCCGCGAGCACCCCGATCAGCGCGTTGTCCTCGGTCATGCCGTCGCCTCCTGCGCCGCTCGAGCCGCGATGTCGGTCCGGTGGTGCATGCCGTCGAAGCGGATGTGCCCCACAGCCGCATAGGCGAGGTCGCGTGCCTGAGCGATCGTGTCGCCCGTGCCGGTGACGGCAAGCACCCGGCCGCCCGCCGTGACGAGCCGCCCCTCGGCGTCGCGCGCGGTGCCCGCGTGGAACACCGCCACACCCTCGAGCCCCTCGGCATCCTCGACGCCATGGATCGGAACGCCCGTCTCGTATCGGCCGGGGTAGCCGGCGCTCGCGAGCACCACCGTCACGGCCGCGCCCTCGTCGAAACCGGCGTGCCCGGCCTCGAAGGCGAGGCGGCCCGTCGCGCACGCGTGCAGGAGCGTGCCGACGCGGTACGGCATCCGCGGCATCAGGACCTGCGTCTCCGGATCGCCGAAGCGGCAGTTGAACTCGAGCACCTTCGGTCCGTCGTCGGTGAGCATCATGCCAGCGAAGAGCACGCCGCGATACGGACGCAGCTCATCGACGACGGGCGCGATCACGGTGTCGAGGATCCGCGTCGCCATCTCTTCCCGCAGCGCGGGCACGGGGGAGTACGCGCCCATCCCCCCGGTGTTCGGGCCGCTATCGCCGTCGCCGGCGCGCTTGGCGTCCTGCGCGGCGTCGAGCAACACGCAGTTGCCCTTGCCGTCGGTCACCGCGAAGACGCTGACCTCGTCGCCCTCGAGCACCTCCTCGACCACGATCGAGCGGCCGGCGGCGCCGAAGGCGCCGCCGAGGCTCGCCTCGATCGCTCCGACGGCGGTCGCGCGGTCACGCGCGACCGTCACACCTTTCCCCGCCGCGAGCCCGTCCGCCTTCACGACGGCCGCCCCACCGAGCTCGTCCACGAACGCCGTGGCCTTCTCAAGGTCTTCGAAGACGCCGGAACGGGCGGTCGGCACGCCGCGGCGCGCCATCACCTCTTTGGCGAACGCCTTGGAGCCCTCGATCCGGGCGGCCGCGGCGGAAGGCCCGAAGACGTTGCGACCGCCGTCGCGAAGTGCGTCGGCCAGCCCGTCGACGAGCGGTGCCTCCGGGCCGATCACGGTCAGCTCGACGTCGTGTTGGTCAACCAAGTTGACCACCGCGTGGACGTCGCTCGCCGCGACCTCGGGGAAGACCTCGGCGACCCCCGCGATCCCGGGGTTCCCGGGCGCCGCGAGCACCCGCGTGACCGAGGGATCCCGGGACAGGCGCCAGGCGAGGGCGTGCTCGCGACCGCCGCCGCCCACCACCAGCACGTTCACCCGGTCAGTCTACGAACCGGGGCCGGAGCCGACCCCGGCGGTCCCTCACGAGACGACCAGGCTCTGCTCCCGGGCAGGCCCGACCCCGACGATCGACACCGGCACTCCACCGAGCTCCTCGAGGAACCGCACGTAGCGCTGGGCTTCCTTCGGCAGGTCGTCGAAGGAAGAGGCCGCGCCGATCTCGTCGTCCCATCCGGGGAGCTCTTCCCAGACCGGCTCCGCCTCATGGAACAGCGTCTGGTTAGGCGGCACGTCGTCCCAGGTCTCGCCTCCGGCGCGGTAACCGACGCACACCCGGAGCGTGTCGAAGCCCGACAACACATCGAGCTTGGTCAACACGATGTCGGTCAGACCGTTCACACGCGCGGCGAACCGCAGCACGCATCCGTCGAACCACCCGCACCGGCGCTTGCGGCCGGTCACCGTGCCGAACTCGTGGCCGCGTTCGCCCAGGCGCACGCCTCCCGACCCGAGATCCTCGGTCGGGAACGGACCCGAGCCCACGCGCGTCACGTAGGCCTTCGTCACGCCGATCACACGCTCGATCTGCCGGGGCCCGAACCCGGCGCTCGCGGCCGCATAGCCCGCCACCGGTGTCGAGGACGTGACGAACGGGTAGGTGCCGTGGTCGAGGTCGAGCATCGTGCCCTGGGCGCCCTCGAAGAGCACGGTTCGGTCGGAGTCGAGCGCCTCCCAGCAGAGCCTCGCGGTA
>JBKPRM010000162.1:0-7978 GCA_046734555.1 Actinomycetota bacterium
CCGTAGAGGATCTCCCGGAGCTGTGGCGGCGAATTCAGGTTGAACTCGCGCCCCGCGATCGAATAGATCTCGGCCTTGAGCGTCGCCATGCGGTCGCGAACGCCCTCGCCCAGGTCATCGAGGTACCCGGTGTCCAGGCGAACGCCCCTCGCTTCCATCCGGGCGAGCACGGACGACAGCGGCAGCTCGACGTCGTCGAGCAGCGACCGCAGCCCGTGCTTGTCGATCTGCTCCCCCATCACCGGCGCGAGCAACCCGACGGCCGCGGCCTCGGCGGCCGTGTGCCGCCATGGGTCGTCTGCGAACAGCTGCCCCGCCTCGTCCTCGCCGTCATCGAGGCCGGCCAGCAGATCGGTCCCCAAGTAGCGCTCCGTGAGCTGGTCGAGGCCGTACGCCGTGGTCCCCGGGTCGAGGAGGTAGCCGCCGATCAAGGTGTCGAACACGACGCCGTCCAGCGCGCCGCCGGCCGAGGTGACGGTCCGTTCGAGCGCCTTCGCATCGTGGGTGTGCTTCGGCGTTGCAGCGTCGCCGAGCACCCCGAGCAACCGCGCTGAGTCATCAACGTCGGCGTACGACGCCTGCGCACCCCCCGCCGAGATCGCCGCGCCCCGAACCTCGCCCGCCGACTCGGATCGAACGACCACGGACGAGGAGCCCTCGCGCAGCGCTCGCACGAGCTCTTCCAGGTCCACCCGCTGCAGGTCGAGCGCGGCGACCTCGGCCATCGGCTTCACGGTGCCGAGCGCTTCCGCGAGCCGATCGAGCAACGATCGGAACTCGAGCGAGACGAACAGGGACCGGATCTGCTCCGGGTCGGACGGCCCCATGACGGCGTCCTCGACCCGGACGTCGAGGTCGAGGTCGGTGACGATCCGGGCGAGCTGCTTGTTCAGCGCCAACCGATCGGCCGCGGCCTCGATGTTCTCCTTCTGCTTGCCCTTCAGCTTGTCGGTGTTGGCGAGCAGCTCTTCGACCGACCCGAACTCGTTGACGAGTTTCGCCGCGGTCTTATCACCCACCCCGGGCACGCCGGGGATGTTGTCGGAGGTGTCGCCCTTCAACGCGACGAAGTCGAGGTACTGGCTGGGGGTGATGCCATAGCGGGCCTCGACCTGCTCGGGGCCCATCATCTCGATCTCGGAGATGCCGCGCCGGTTGAACAGCACGCTGATCGCGCCCTTCCCGCCGGCACGGTCGCGCACGAGCTGGAAAAAGTCGCGGTCGGCGGTGACGATCACGGCGTCGAGACCCTCATCGCTCGCCTCGACCGCCAGCGTGCCGATCGCATCGTCGGCCTCGTGACCCTCGGTCCGGATGATCGGGATATGGAGCACGTCGAGGACCTCCTCGATCAACCCCAGCTGCGGCCGGAAGTCGGTGGGCGTCTCGGCCCGGCCGGCCTTGTACGCCGCGTCGAGCTCGAGCCGAACTGTCGGAGCACCGGTATCGAAGGCCACCGCGATCAGATCCGGATGCTCGTCGCCGAACAGCTTGATCAGCATCGTGGTGAAGCCGTAGACCGCGTTCGTGACGGTCCCGGAACTGGTCGCCAGGGTCTGTGGCAGTGCGAAGAAAGCCCGGTAGGCGAGGCTGTGACCGTCGAGGAGGAACAGTCGACGAGGGGGCTCGCTCACGCTCTGCATCCTAGTGTTCGGTGCCGACGCGACCGACCGGACGGTGCCGGCCGAGAGCTTTGTCGTGAATCCGACCCTGTGGGTAGGATTCGAACGTGCTCCCCACCTTCGTGATCGGGCTCCGGGAGGGACTGGAGGCCGCGTTGATCATCGGGATCATCGCCGCCTTCCTCCTGCAACGCGGTGAGGGGCGAGCGCTCGCATGGATGTGGGCCGGCGTCGGCCTCGCCGTCGCACTGTGCCTCGCCGTCGCGCTCGTGTTCCAAGCGATCGATCGGTCGCTCCCGCACGACTCCCAGGAGACGCTCGCCGCGGCGATGGCGCTGCTCGCGGTCGGCGGCGTCACCTACATGATCGTGTGGATGCGCCGCAACTCGCGCTCGCTGAAGAGCTCGCTCGAGTCCCATGCCGAGACGGCGTTGACCAACGGCTCGACGTGGGCGCTCGTCGGGCTCGCGTTCTTCGCGGTGATCCGTGAGGGGCTCGAGACCGCGGTGTTCCTCCTCGCCTTGTTCAAAACCTCCACCGATCCGAGCGTCACGGCCTCCGGGGCGCTCCTCGGGTTGCTGGTCGCCATCGTCCTCGGGTACGGCATCTACAAGGGCGGCGTGAGGATCAACCTGTCGCGGTTCTTCCGCATCACCGGCTTCGTGCTGGTGCTCGTCGCGGCGGGACTGCTCGCCTCCGCGGCGCACGCGGCGGCCGAGGCACACCTGCTGACCGTGGGACAGGCCACCGCGCTCGACCTGACCTGGCTGATCGCACCCGGAACGATCCGCGCGTCGCTCATCACCGGCATCCTTGGCGTGCAGGCCGTTCCCACCGTCGCCGAGGTGGCGCTGTGGGTCGCGTACGCGGTCCCGATGAGCCTCTACGTGTTGTGGCCGCAGGGCCACGCACCGATGAAGCGGCGCACGACGACCGTCGAAACGTCACCCGCGCACGCATAGCGCACACGTTGCGCGAACCCTCCGCCGTCGCTTGAGGGTTGCGTCAACCCTCGATCTTGTCGCTCTTCGTGGATGCATCACGACCTGCGCTATCGATGATGCATCGACGCGCATTCGTTGCGCGACACGAAGTTGTGTCAGGTTGACAGCCCTCAACCTTGCGTCTAGATTCCGCTGCGGCCCTGAGAGGGGTCAAGTGTGACGGGCCGTGGCCCTCGATAGGTGACGATCGCGTATGGGGAAGGCGCGACCGACACCGAGGAGAGCTGCGGCCCGTCGCTTCGTCTCAACCCTCGATCACAACACCGCGTCGAGGAACTTCTTCGTCTCCGGTTCGCGTGTGTGGTTGAAGAGTTGATCGGGCGTTCCCTCTTCCAAGATCACGCCTTCGTGGAAGAAGCACATGCGGTTCGCGACTTCGCGCGCGAACCCCATCTCGTGCGTCACGACCATCATCGTCATGTGGAACTCCGTGGCGAGCGACCTCATCACCGATAGCACTTCGCCGATCAACTCCGGATCGAGAGCCGACGTCGGCTCGTCGAACAGCATCACGTCGGGCTCCATCGCCAGCGCCCGGGCGATCGCGACCCGCTGCTGCTGGCCCCCCGACAGCCGGATCGGATATTGGTCGGCCTTCTCAGCCAGCCCAACCTTCTTGAGCAGCTCCAGGGCCATGGGCCGGACGGCGTCCGGGCGCAGACCCTTCGAAGTCACGGGGCCTTCCATGACGTTCTGCAGTGCAGTCATATTGGGGAAGAGGTTGAACTGCTGGAACACCATCCCGGCGTGCAGGCGGAGCCGCCGGATCTGTTCTCGCTTGTGGCGGGTCCGATGCCCGCCTTCGAGTCGGATCCCGGCGACCTCGACAGCCCCGTAGGTCGGATCCTCGAGGAAGTTGATGCATCGAAGCAGCGTCGACTTGCCCGACCCCGAGCGTCCGAAGATCACAACGACCTCACCACGATCGACCTCGAGGTTGATGCCTTTCAGGACTTCGAGGTCACCGAAGTACTTGTGCAGGTTGTCGACCGCGACGACCGGCTCAGCCATCACGGCCCATCCCGCACATCGTCGGTCTCGGCCGCCACAGCACCGTGGTCCGGCGCCCCCGGAGTCACGGGGATGAACTGCGGCCGCTTGCGACCCGTCGCGGTGCGAACTTCCGTGCGCACGTAGCCCCTCGAGATCTTGCGCTCGAGTCGCGCTTGGAAGAACGTGAAGATCGACGTGAGCAACCAGTAGAACCCGGCGGCCAGCAGCAGGGTCTCCAGTCGTTTCGTCTGATCGGCACTGAACGCGAGCGTCGCGCGCTGGAACAGCTCGGCTCGCACGACCTCGCCGCCGAGCACACCGACGAGCGCGGTGTCCTTCATCATCGCGATGAACTCGTTGCCGGTCGGCGGGATGATCACCCGGATCGCCTGGGGCAGCACGACACGTCGCATCTTCTGCCGGTACGTCATGCCGAGCGCGTCGGCAGCCTCTCCCTGTCCGTGACCGACGGACTGGATCCCGGCGCGGAAGATCTCAGTCATATACGCGCCATAGTTCAGCCCGAGGCCGATGCAGCCCGCCACGAACACCGTCAGCGCGAGGATCGGCACGAGGCTCGGTCGATGCAGGTTATTCCCGATCTGCGGCAGGGCGAGGTAGATCAGGAACAGCTGCACGATCAGGGGTGTGCCCCGGAAGAACGAGGTGTAGAACCCCGAGAGGCCGTAGGCGATCGCGTTGTGTGACAGACGTCCAAGTGCACCGAGCAACGCGAGCATCGTCGCGAGCAGGATCGCGAAGATCGACAGCAAGATCGTGTACTCGAGCCCCTTCGCGATGTACCAGAAGTTCTCCGCGATGAAGCCGAAGTCGAGGTCGGAGAGCGCGAGGAACAGCCCGAGCAGGAAGAAGATCGCGACCCAGGTGGCGGTGACCTTCGCGCGGAACGGGATCCGGGCACCGGCGAGCGCGATCGCCTCGCTGTTCCCGGCCGCGGGCCAGCCGATCAGGAGGAGCGCGATCGCGAGCGCGCTCAGCCCGACGGCGACGTAGCTCTCCCCCGTCGAGGCGATGTCGTCGATCGAGGCGAGGTATCCCCCCGCGATGATCGGCGCTGCGATGGCGAGCCACCAGCCCCATCGCCGAGGCAGATAGACCGCTGCGCCCCCGATCACGCACAGCGCCCCCACCGCCGCGAACTCCCAGATGTGGCGCGGCGGGATGTCCTCCCGCGTCGACAGCACGAGCACGGGGAGCATCACGAGGAGCAGGGCGCCCTCGAGGAGGGTGGTCCACGATCCGAGGAGGAGGAACGTGGCCTTCGGGACGTCGGTGACGACGGGCGGTGGGAGCCGAGACTCCTCGGCTCCCACCGTGCCCGTCCGGGCTTCCATGGTCGGTCTCTAGATCAGGACGAAGACTCGGCCTTGCTGACGGTCCAGTCCACGCCGTTGTACCACTTCTTCGAGAGCTCGGAGAGCGTCCCGTCGGCGTGCATGTCATCGATGATCTTGCCGACCGCGTCGCTCAGGCTCTGCGAATCGATCGGGTCGTTCTTGTCGAACGCGATCGCGAGGGGCTCGTAGTACAGAGGGTCGCCGACGATCTTGATCGGGCCACCTTCGTCGATGAACGCCTGGATCGTCTGCTGGGCGCTGATCGCCGCGTTGCATCGCACGCCGTCACCGAGCGCCAGGTTGTCCAGTGCGTCGGTGTCGGTCTCGTAGGTCTGGAGCTTCGCACCGTCGATCAGGAAGTCGAACGGCGGGGCAGCCGAGCCGAGCTTGAGCGTGCCGTTCACGTAGTCCTGATAGGTGGTCGCGACGCCGACGCACACCGTCTTGCCGGTGAGATCCGCCGGGCCCGTGATGTCCGAGTTGTCGACGTAGACCGACATCGCCGCCGGCGTGTAGTAGTAGGCGGGCGTGAAGTAGAAGAGCTTCTCGCGGTCGATCGTGTCCGTCATCGACCCGACGCTCACATCCCACCGGTCGTTCCACGATCCCGCCGTGATGACGGCCCACTTCTGGGCCTGGATGTCGGCCTTGACGCCGAGGCGTGCCGCGATCTCATTGGCGACGTCGACGTCGAACCCGTTCCACGTGCCGTCCTTGACGTCGTACCACGACTGTGGCTTGTACTTCGGATCGGTCGCGACGCGGAGCGTCGCGTCGGTGCAGACCTTTGCCAGGGCGTCACCGGCCGAGGTGTCGGCCGACGCACAGACGCCGCTCGCGGCGCTGCCGGTGTTCTGCGCCGACGAGGTCGTGTCGCTCGCGCACGCGACCCCGATCATGGCGAAGACGGCGACGCTCGCTATCGCCGCCCGTGTCCGCAGGTTCCGCATCGATCCCTCCTTCTCACCCGAGGCGTCGCAGCGGCGGCGCCTCGTTCCGCGCGGACTATAGGCCCGCTCCCGGATGCGGGCAACGCGATACGTCGCATCCGCCCGTCACCCTGCTTGTACGCTCTGGGCCGCAAGCCGGGATGGCGGAACTGGCAGACGCGCGGGACTCAAAATCCCGTGGGCTTCGGCCCGTGAGGGTTCGACCCCCTCTCCCGGCACTCCCCTCGGCGGGATGGCTCAGGTTGACCCGCATGCCCTCCTGCGGTACGACGAAGCGCAACGGGGGGAGGGATCAGCGTGGCGCGAGTTCCGAAGGTACTTGCCATCTGGGCGGGGGCGATCCTCTGGACCGCATCGTTCACATCGGCCGCCCAGGCGAGCATGACGGTGAAGAGCGTGTTCCACGTCCGGGAGACTTACATCGACACGTTCGTCTGCCCGTTCGACGTCCGGGTGCATCTGGACGGCTCCTTCAAGAACGTCGACTACTACGACACGGATGGGTTCCTCTACCGGTCGATCGCCACGCCCGGTGGCGGGGGCCCGTTCTCGGTCACCTACACCGCGAAGGGCACCACGCTCCGACAGCAGAGCGAGGCGTTCTCCACCGTGATCACGTACAACCGGGATGGATCCGTCCGGACGTACACCCAGCGGGGCCCCTTCGATCGGTTCACCGTTCGCGGAACCGGCATCGTCCTGCTCGACACCGGGATCGCGGTGTTCTCCGAACCCGATGAGACGTTGCTCTTCTCGGGAGGGCCGCACCAGGCGGTGAACGGCGACTTCGAGGCGTTCTGCGCTTCATTCGGGACGTAGCCGGTCACGACATCGCGTCGAGGGCGGCGCGCGCGACCACGAGGTCCTCGAACGAGAACCCGACGGAGACGAACGCGGTCACATCGGATCCGTCGGTCCGCACCGGCGCACCGCGCGCGACGTCGCCGAGGTCCGCCACGATGTCCGTCGAGGCGAACGCCCCCTCCTGGATCGGGATCATGAGGTCGCCCGCCTCGGCGAGGGCCACGTCGCGCGTCTCCACCACGACCTTGGCACGACGGATCGTCTCGGTGTCCAGTTCCCGCTGGTGTGGCAGGTACGCGCCGACCGCGTTGATGTGAGCCCCGTCGGCGAGATCGTGACCGCTGAACACCGACACGGCGGAGGTGGTGCAGGTGCAGATGAGATCGGCATCGCGCACATCGGCGGGCTTTCCCGGTGCGGCTCGCAAGCCGAGCGCCTCGGCTCGCTCGACGAACGCATCTCGCCGTTGCACGTCGCGGCCGACGACCTTCACCTCCTCGATCGGGCGAACGGCGACCATCGCATCGAGGTGCGCCGCCGCCTGGACCCCCGCCCCGAAGATGACGAGCCGCGAGGCGTCGGGGTTCGCGAGATGCCTCGTCGCGAGGCCGCTCACGGCCGCCGTCCGCAGCGCCGTCAGCTCCGCTCCGTCGATCACGGCCTCGGGCTGCTGTGTCGTCGCGTCGAACAACACGTAGACGGCGTGCACGAACGGCAGCCCGCGCTGTGGGTTGAACTCCGACAGGGTCACCAACTTGATCCCGACCCCGGCGTCGCCGGCGGCCGGCATCATGAGGAGCGTGCCCGACGGCGTCGCGAGCGTGTTGCGAAGGGGTGCGACGAGCGAGGCGTCCTCCCGGGCGAACGCAGCGTCGAGCGCGTCGACCGCCGCGGACATCGACAAGCCGGCGCGGAGCTCCTGCCCGCCGATGACGCGCATCTACGCGCCCGGCACGGCCTGGCGGAACGAGGCTGCCAAAGCGAGCAGGCCGTCGCGATCGCCCTCGAGCATCCGCGCCATCAGCGCCGACCCGACGATCACCCCGTCCGCGAACACGCATGCCTCGCTCGCGTGCTCCGGCGTCGCGATGCCGACGCCGACGAGCAACGGGAGGTCCGTGTGCGGCCGCATCGCCTCGACGACCTCCCGGGCCGTGTCGGTCAGCGGGTCCCGAGCCCCGGTGACGCCGTAGGTGGCCACGCAGTAGACGAAGCCGCGCGCGGCGGCCCCGATCGCGGCGTAGCGC
>JBKPRM010000163.1:0-12459 GCA_046734555.1 Actinomycetota bacterium
CAGCGCGACTACGCCGACGTGATCGTGCGCTTCCACGGGTCGCCCGAGGCCGACCGGCAGGCGAAGCTGTCGGCTCGCCTCGTCGTCCGGCCCACCCTGCCGTTCCCCGCGCTGCGCGAGCTGCTCGGCGAGTTCCGGGCGCGAGGCGAGACGCCCGTGCGCTGGTCGGTGCGCACGGACGGCCGCGGCCCGATGAGCGTCCTGGACATCGACGGCGACTGTCCGCCCGATCTCGGCGCTGAGCTCGAGGAGGCCTTGTGGTCGTCGCTGCACCCGGACGAACGGCTCGTGCGAGACGGGATCGGCATCGTGAAGCGTCCCGGGCAGGACCCCGAGCGCAGCGAGTCGCTCGCCCTCGCGCAGTTGCTGATCGTGTCGCACCTGGTCGGCGCCTTCGACGGCGCCTTCGAGCTCTAGTGGTGGTGCGGTAGCCTGACAGGGTGACCGAGGTTCCCGAGAGCTTCCGAGCGCTCGGGGTCTCCGAGCCGGTCATCGCGGCGCTCGAGGCCCGCGGCATCACCGAGCCGTTCCCGATCCAGGCGATGGTGTGGGACGACGCCCGCGCCGGACGAGACACCCTGGCTCGTTCGAAGACCGGCTCCGGCAAGACCCTGGGGTTCGCCCTTCCGATCGTCGAGCGGCTCGATCGTGACGAGACCGCCCTGCCGGCGGCACTGATCCTCGTTCCCACACGCGAGCTCGCGCAACAGGTGCGGGAGGACTTCCACGACATCGCGGCGGCGACCGGCCTCACGGTCAAGGCGGTCTACGGCGGAACGAACGTGCGGGAACAGGCGCGGGCGGCCGAGGGTGCGCACGTCTTGATCGCGACCCCCGGGCGCCTCGACGACCTCGCCACGCGCGGCCTCGTCGACCTGTCCGGCATCCAGGTGCTGGTGCTGGATGAGGCCGACCGCATGCTCGACATGGGGTTCCAGCCGCAAGTGGATCGCATCGTGCGCCGGCTCCCCAAGGACCGGCAGACGATGTTCTTCTCGGCCACGCTCGACGGCGCGGTCGGACGGATCGCCGCGGTCTATACGCGAGATCCCGTACTCCACGAGGTCGCGGGGTATGACCGACAGATCGTCGAGGAGGCGGATCATCGGTTCGTCCTCGTGCCGGTGCACGAGAAGCTCGCGACGTTGATCCAGATCGCGAACGAGCAGGCGGGGCTCACCCTCGTGTTCGTCAACACGAAGCGCGCCGTTGACGCACTCGCCCGGCAGCTCAAGGCCCAGGGCCTTCCCGCCCTGGCGCTGCACGGCGACATGCGCCAGGAAGCGCGCGACCGTGCGATGAAGCGCTTCGCTGGCGGCCATGTGGGTGTCCTCGTCGCCACCGACGTGGCCGCCCGCGGGCTCGACCTCGATGACATCACGCTGGTCGTGAACTACGACGCGCCGCTGGATGACAAGGCATACGTCCACCGCGTCGGTCGAACGGCGCGGGCCGGCCGGACCGGCACGAGCGTGACGTTCGTCACACCGCAGCAGCAGGGCGACGTGTCGCGCATGGCGGCACGTCTCGACCTCCACGAAGAGTTCGAGCAAGAGGGCATGAAGGTGGCGCCGCCGCGTGTGGTGTTCAGCGGTGGGCCGAAGGGGCGGCGCGGCTCGCGCCCGCCCAAGCGGCGCTGACTCAGACGGCCAGCCCGCCCTCGATCACCGTCAGGCCCGAGCGCCGGTGCATCGCGGAGATCTCCGAGGGCGGCACCGGCTTGGAGAACAGGAACCCCTGGCCGGCCGCGCACCCGCGGGCGGCGAGGAACCGCCATTCCTCCTCGGTCTCGATGCCTTCGGCGAGCGGGTCCATCTTCAGGTTGGAGGCGAGCGCGATGATCGCCGAGACCATGCTCGCGCTCTGGCGATCGATGTTCACGTCGCGGATGAACGTCCGGTCGATCTTCAGCACGTCGACCGGCATGTAGCGCAGGCGCGACAACGACGAGTAGCCGGTACCGAAGTCGTCGATCGCGAGCTTCAGGCCGTGGTCCTTGAACGCGTGCAGCACCTCGAGCGTGCGCTCGGGGTCGTGCATCGCGGTCGACTCCGTGACCTCGACGGTGATCCGCTGTGGATCGATGCCCGCCTCGTCGATCCGGTCGGCGATCCGTTCGACCGGATCGTCTTGCCACAGCTGCCGCGGCGACAAGTTGAAGCCGATCTCGAGCTCCAAGCCTTCTTCGCGCCACGCAGCGTCCTGACGGCAGATCTCATCGACCACCCAGGCGCCGATCGCCTCGATCAGTCCCATCTCCTCCGCGAGCGGGATGAACTCGCCAGGCGGAACCAGGCCGCCGGATGGATCTGGCCACCGGATCAGCGCTTCGACGCCGAACATCTCGCCGCTGAACAGGTTGATCAACGGCTGGTAGTGCAGCGCCCAGTCCTGGTGCTCGACGGCCTTGCGCAGACGGGTCGACAAGGACAGCTTGCTGAGGGCGCCGTCGTTCTCCAGGTGGTTCAGCACGTAGCTGCCGGGGCCGCCGGCCTTGGCGAGGTAGACCGCGCTATCGGCGTTGCGGAGCAGGCTGGTCGCATCGGCGGCATCGAGCGGGAAGACGCTGATCCCGATCGACGCAGTGACGTAGAGCTCGGTGCCGTCGACCTCGAAGGGTGCCTCGAAGGCGTCGAGCACCCGGTGGGCGACGGCCTGCGCGGCGATCGCAGCGCCATCCTGGTCGACGACGGGCGACGCCTGGTCCAGGTCTGCGAGCAGCATCAGGAACTCGTCGCCGCCGGGGCGGGCGACCAGGTCGGTGTCGCGGGTCGCTTCCTGCAGCCGCGCCGCGATCTGCACGATCAGCCGGTCGCCGGTCTCGTGGCCGAGGGAGTCGTTGATCAGCTTGAAGTTATCGATGTCGAGCGCGAGCACCGCGACCCCACGCTCCGCGCGGCGCGCCCGCGCGAGTGACAGCTCGAGGAGTTCGTCGAACATCGCGCGGTTCGGCATGCCCGTCAGGCTGTCGTGGTAGGCGAGGTAGGCGACGCGCTCTTCGGCCTCCCGGCGCTCGGTGATGTCGAGCATCACGCCGTGGGTGAACGCGGGGTTTCCCTCGGCGTCGCGAAGCATCACGGCCGCGTCCTGGAACCACTTGACCCGCCCATCCCGGCCGACCATGCGGTATTCGACCGTGTAGGGCTCGCCCGTCTCGATCCCGCGGTCGACCTCCTCGATCGCCCGCTCACGGTCGTCGGGGTGCAGCATCTCCGACCAGAGCTTGCTGTCCCCGGTCCACTCCTCGGGCTTGACCCCGAGTAGCGTTTCGATCTGAGGCGAGACGTACACGGTCGTCCAGGATTCGTCGATCGCGTCCTGGTAGACGATCGCCGGGATCTGCTCGACGAGCGTCTCGTAGGTGTTCTGCACGTGCGCGAGGTCGCGCCGAACCTCGATGAACCGGGTGATGTCGAGCATGATGCCGAGCCAGTACAGCGGCTCACCATCCGCGCCGTTGATCAGCACAGCGTCCTCGCGGACCCAGACGGTGCGGCCGTCAGCGTGCACGACGCGGAACTCGGAATGGAACGGCTCTCCGTTCGCGACCGATGCCTCGCTCTCCGCGACGACCCGCGGGCGGTCATCGGGATGGATGTAGTCGCTCCAGTCCGAGCCCTCGCGCAGGTAGTCCTCGCGTGTCACTCCGAGCAGGTCGGTGATCCCCGGACTGACGTCGACCATCGGATCGTCATCCCGAGCGCCGTCGATGTAGATGACTGCCGGCAGGTGATCGATCAAGCCCCGGTACCGCGCCTCGAGGTCAGCCAGACGCGCAGCGACATCCGCCCGGTCGCCGGAGGCGGATGCGAAGAAGCCGCCCTCGATCGCGTGGGGATCGGGGCCCATCGTTGGGTCGTCGGTCACCGAGCTCCTTCTGAGGACGGCGGGCCCCGGGTGGGGCAGGTGTGGTGAGCATCGGCCCACGGCTGGGGGCCCTTGAGCACTGCGGAAGCGTTTTGCACCGCCATACGCGGAGGCCGGCGCGGGATCCCGCGCCGGCCTCCGCCGAAGGGTGGAGCTGCGATCCCCTAACTGACCGTGAAGCCCGTGTGCATCCCCTGTTCGTAATGGGTGGCGATGTTGCACATCAAGATGTAGGAACCGGCGTCCAGGTCGACCGTGAGCGTCGGCGCGGTGCCGGGCGCGATGTCCTCGATCTCGTCGACGACGTCCAGGTTGTCCTCGGGAACGATGTCGTTCTCGACCGGGAGCGACGCGGGATCCTTGTCGCTCTTCACGACGAGGAACTCGTGGGTGCTCGGCCCGCTGTTCGTGACCGTGAACGTGACCTCGCCCGCCGTCGCAGAGCTCGGGCTCACCGAGATCGAGAAGTCGGCCTCGGTCGCCGCGATGCCGCCCTCCGCGGCCGACGAACTGCTCGACGAACTGCACCCCACGGTCGCGAGCCCCAAGGCGCACGCGATCGCCACCATGATCCGTATGCGAAGCATCGACCCCTCCCTCTATGTATCCGATCCGGTATCCGACGTACCCAACCCTAGGCGGTGGGAACCTACCCCGACCAAGCCCGCCGCTACAGGTACATGCCCGTGCGGAACTCGCTCGGGGGCTGCTCCGGGCGCGTCTGCACGCTGAAGGGCAGACGAACCTCCTCGTGCCCGTCGATCCCGAGGACGAAGGCGTGCATCCCCTCGGACTCGAACACGAGGCCGTCGAGGTTGAGCGCGAGCGTCGCCGTTCCCTCGCCCTCCGGCGAAGCGAACGCCGCCTCGAACGAGGGCCGGTCGTTGAAGGGTCGCGGCGCACCGCTGGGGTCGAGCAGGGAGACCGAGAGGGTGTGCGGCCCGGCTTCGTCGGTGCTCGTCCGCACGACGAGGCCGAGTCCGACGCGGTCGTGGCGAACGGGGAACGCCGATACCTGGATCACCTGCCAGCCGATGCCGAGCGCATGGAGCTTGCCGCCCGCTGCTTGGACGGAATCGGCGAGGAACGCGTCGACGTGCATCAGCTCGCGTTGATCTTCGCTCGCAGGCCCTCGAGCATCAGGTCGAGCCCGAAGGCGAACTCCTCGTCGAAGTCGCAATCCGCGAGATAGGGCATGCACGCCGCGACGTTCGGCAGCCGGTCGGCGGGCACCGGCGGGAAGGCCTGCTCGCCCGGCTGCCCACCAGGCAGATAGCCGCTTTCCATCATCACGTACCCGAAGATGAACCCGCCGATCGTGTGGAACGCCTGGACCGCCTCGCGCTCCCCGAGGCCGGCGCTGCGCAACACCTGCAGCGCGGCCTCCATCGGCCGCATCGTGTCCAGCGACGAAGCGTGCTTGCGTTCAGCGAACAGTTGCATGACCGTCGGGTGGGTGCGCAAGACGTCTCGCCACGCGTAGGCCAGTCGTCGCCCGTACGCGACCCAGTCGTCGTCGCCTCGGTCGGGGAACACGAAGCCGCCCATCACGCGCTCGATCACGGCGTTCAAGAGGTCGTCCTTGTCGCGGACGTGGTTGTACAACGACATCGCCTCGACGCCGACCTCCCGAGCGACGCGGCGCATCGAGACGGCGTCGAGCCCTTCGGTATCCATGATGTGCAGCGCCGCGTCGACGATCCGTTCGCGGGTGAGCGCTGGTCGCGCCTTGGCCGGGGTTGCGGTTTTCGGCATCTTCGTCGAGTCTTTCTTCCGGGTCTGTTCACGTGTGCGGGGTTGACGCACTTACGCCGTATGCATATCCTGCGTACACCGTAAGCATACGCCGTACGTCAAGTTGATCCCCGAACCCTCCTGGGAGGAAACATGAAGATCAACCCGGAATCCCTGGCTCGAGCGAGCAGCAGGCACCCCTGGCGGACCGTCGCGATCTGGGCGGTGATCCTCGTTCTCGGGTTCGGTGCGTCCGGCGTATTGCTGAGCGACGCGCTCACGACCGATTTCGACTTCACGAACAATCCAGAGGCGATCCGCGCGAAGCAGATCCTCGACCAGGAACGGTTGACCCAGGACGTCAGTCCGGAGACGTTCGTGTTCACGGGTCCCCCCGGCGCGACGAGCGATCCGGCGTTCGCCGAGCAGGTGAACGCACTGTTGCAGGACGTGCGCGGGCTCGACCCGTCGGTGGTATTGAACGCCCCGGCGGGGTATCCGCTGTCCAAGGCCGGCCAACAGGACCCGCAGACGGCAGCGCTCGGCCCGATCCCGTCCGAGGACGGCAGCGCCGTGCTGTTCAGCGCGCTCCTCGTCGGCGACAGCGACAAGACCGCGACGATCGTCGACGACCTGGATGCGATCCGCGAGAAGTACAGCACGGGCGGCACGCAGCTCTACATGCTCGGCGAGCCGACCTCGACCGACGACTTCAAGAAGATCTCCGAGGATGATCTGAAGAAGGGGGAGACGATCGGGGTCATCGTGGCGATCGTCGTCCTGATCGCGGTGTTCGCGGCCCTGATCGCGGGCGTGACCCCGATCATCATGGGGATCTTCGCGATCGGCGTCGCCTTCGGCATCGTCGGCCTATTGGGAGCTTTCTGGCGGTGGAGCTTCTTCGTTCCCAACCTGATCTCGATGATGGGCCTCGCGGTCGGGATCGATTACTCGCTGTTCATCGTGTCTCGGTATCGGGAGGAAAGACAGCGCGGCCAAGACAAGCTCGAAGCGATCGGACGGTCGGGCTCAACGGCGAACCGTGCCGTGTTCTTCAGCGGCATGACGGTGGTCCTCGCTCTTGCCGGGATGCTGCTGGTGCCAACGACGATCTTCCGGGGCCTCGCCGGAGGAGCGATCATCGTTGTGCTCGTCTCCGTCGCCCTGTCGATGACTTTGCTGCCATCGCTCCTCGCGCTGTTCGGCAAACCTGCCCCTCCCATGTCGGATTGGATCAACTGGCCTTGGAAGTCTGTCCTCGGGAACGTCTTGACCCTCGTCTTGATCTTCGTGGCCGCCGGCATCGGTGGCGGGATCGCGGCTGCACTTGGCGCGCCGGCCCTGGTGACCACCCTGCTGGCGCTTGCGTTCCTGGTGGCGTTCCTCGTCCTCTTCACGAAGGGCATACGGCGTGGCGTCCCGATCGCGCGCTGGATGACTCGGCCCGAAGCGCGTGAACACGGACGCGCCGGCGGGTTCTGGGATCGCGCGACCCGAACGGTGATGGCGCGCCCCTGGCTCTGGCTGATCGTGACCGCGAGCTTCATGATCCTCCTCTCCGTGCCCTTCTGGACGCAATCGCACCCCTCCGACGAGGGCCGCGGCATCAAGCTCGGGTTCTCGGGGATCGAGGCGGTGCCCGACGGCATCCAGACGAAGGACGCGTTCAACGCGCTCGTCACGAAGTTCCCGACGGCAAGTGGCCAGCAGTCGATCGCGGACGTCGTGATCCCCGGCGCTGCGACCGACCCGACGATCTCGCAGCAGATCGACGCGCTCGATGCCGCGATCGCCGACGATCCTGCCTTCGCACAGCCCCAGCCGCCGCAGACGTCACAGGACGGCACCGTCACGCTGCTCGTCGTGCCGTTCGCGGGCGAGGCGACCGACTCCCAGTCCGAAGCGGCGGTGAACGCGGTGACCCGTTTGCGGGACACGTACGTGCCGCAAGCCTTCGGCCAAGACTCCGGAGTGCTCGTCGGTGGCGACACGGCGCAGACGAAGGACTTCTTCGACATCTCGAACTTCTACACCCCGATCGTGATCTTGCTCGTGCTCGCGCTCTCGTTCGTGCTGTTGACGGTCGTGTTCCGCTCGATCGTCGTCCCGGCGAAGGCGATCGTGATGAACCTCCTGTCGGTCGGCGCCGCGTACGGCCTGATCGTGTTGATCTTCCAGAAGGGCGGCCCGTCGTTCGCGCACTCGATCGCCGACGCGCTGAACTTCACGCAGGTCGATGCGATCGAATCGTGGTTACCGCTGTTCCTGTTCTCGATCCTGTTCGGGCTGTCGATGGACTACCAGGTGTTCCTGCTCAGCCGGATCCGTGAGGAATACGACAAGACCGCCGACAACGCGGAGGCCGTCGCGTACGGGCTGCGAACCACCGGCGGGATCATCACGGGTGCGGCGATCATCATGGTCGCGGTGTTCGCGGCGTTCGCGAGCGGCCGGATCGCGGCGCTCCAGGAGATGGGCTTCGGTCTCGCCGTCGCCGTGTTCCTCGACGCGACGATCGTCCGGTCGATCCTCGTGCCGTCGGCGATGAAGCTGCTCGGCGACCGTAACTGGTACCTGCCGGGATGGCTGCAGTGGCTGCCGAAGGTCGACGTCGAAGGGCACCAGGCCGTGGTGCAGGTGCCCGAGGTGCCCGAGCCCGCGCGGGTCACGGACTAAGACGCTCGCGAGGGGCGGCTGCCCGCGCCGCCCTCTCGTCGGGGGTCCGGTACCCTCTCGGGCCGTGACGGCCGAGCACGCAACGCTTCGCGGGGCTCTCGGCCGCGTCGGCGCCTGGACGTTCACCTTCGACGGCCGCGCGCCGGGCATGATCGCAGCCGATGTCGCGGCGATCGAGGGGATGGGCTACCCGACTCTGTGGATGCCCGAAGGCGGCGGGTCCAACGACATCCTGACGAACCTCGGCTGGTCGCTCGCGTCGAGCGATCGGCTCACCGTCGCGAGCGGCATCGCGAACGTCTCGGCGCGTGAGCCCGAGGTGCTCGCCCGCGGCGCTGCGTTCCTGTCCGAGGCCTACGAGCAGCGGCTCGTGCTGGGGATCGGTATCGGCCACGAGTACACGACCGAGCGGCGAGGCATGGACTGGGACCGGCCGCTCGCACGCATGCGCCGGTACCTCGACGTGATGGACGAAGACGCCATCGCGCGGCCCGCGCCGAGGATGCTCGCCGCACTCGGCGACGGGATGCTCCGGCTCTCGGCCACGCGAGCGCTCGGCGCGCATTCGTACTTCGTGCCCGTCTCGCATACCGAGCGTGCGAGGTCGGTGCTCGGGCCGGATCCTGTGCTGGCCGTCGAGATCGGGGTGATGCCAGGCGCGGATGAGGACACAGCGCGAGCGTGGGGACACTCGTGGGCGGGCGGGTACCTTGATCTGCCGAACTATGCGAACAATTGGCGGCGGCTCGGTTTCGGCGAGGATGACGTCGCCGGGGAGGGCTCGGACCGGCTGCTCGACGCGGCGTTCGTCTGGGGGAGCTCGGAGACGATCGCGGCGCGCGTACGCGAGCACCTCGACGCCGGCGCCGACCATGTGTGCGTGCAGGTGATCGGCTCGCCCGACGGCGACCCCGAAGCGGATCTGCGCACGCTCGGTGAGCTCGCGCCGGCGCTGTTGGCCCTCTAAGTTCGACCGGCGCGGCTCGGGTCGACCGCGCAGGCGTCCTGCCCGAGCCATCGCCCGATCTGGGTGCGGTGCGACGCGAGCGCGTGATAGAGCCGCTCGGTGCCGGCGGGCCAGATCGAGGCGAGCCATGCGATCGGGACGCCTGCGGGCAGGACTCGCGCGATCACCGGGACCGCGGCCCCTCCGGTGAAGACACGGCCGTCGTCGGTCACGGCGTGCATCGCCTCGAGCCGTCGGACGGGTGGGACGGCATGCAACAAGTCGCCGGCCCGTTGGATGGGGACGAACGCCAGACGTCCAGTTCGGTCCAACCGGCGGAGTTGCTCGGCGGTCCACCGGCAGGCGCCGCAGTCCTCGTCGTAGGCGATCGTCACCTCGGCCATGCCGTCAGGGTACGGATCGCCTGCGAAGATGACGGCCGATGCGCCCGCTCACCGACGGCACGAAGCTCGCCCGCAGCGTCTTGATCGGCGACCTGGTGGCGCTCCTGTGCTTCCTCGTCATCGGGTTCGAGCGCCACGCGGACAACGTCGCCGGTCGTTTCGTCTCGCTCCTGGTGATCTTCGCGGTCTCGTGGCTCCTCACGGCGTGGGCCGTCGGCACGTACCGCCCGCCGACCAACGCGCGGCTCGTCATCACGTTGGTGCTCGCGGTGCCGCTGGCGGTCGCGATCCGCGCGGTGACCGTCCACGCGTGGACGACGGGGGAAGTACTGACCTTCATGGCGGTGGCGTTGTGGTTCTGCGCCGTGTTCGTCGCCGCCGCGCGATTCCTGATCCTGCTCGCACACAGGAGACGTTCGACCTGATGGATCTGCCGCAACCCGGCGCGGCGCGGAGCTTCTGGCTCCAGGAGGCGCTCGAGCACGATCCCGGCGAGGCAGCACCGCCGCTCGACCACAACGTGGTCTCTGACGTCTGCATCGTCGGGGGTGGGTTCGCGGGACTGTGGACCGCCGTCAGGCTGACCGAACGCGCGCCCGGGCTCCGCATCGCGATCATCGAGCAGGACATCGTCGGTGGCGGCGCGAGCGGTCGCAACGGTGGCTTCGTGTCGTCCTCGTGGTTCGATGCGCCGGCGATCGTGTCGCTGTACGGCTTGACCGAAGGTCGGCGGTACCTCGAGGCGCTGAGCGACTCCGTCGAGCAGCTGGGCGACTTCGCGGCGTCCCACGGGATCGACTGCTGGTTCCACCGCGACGGGGTGCTCGCCGTGCGGACGGGTGACTGGCAGGAGCCGTTCGACGGCCGCGACGGGGAGTCGCTCCGCGAACGCATCGGTCACCGGCCGCTGCCGCCCCTCGACGCGGCGGGCGTTCGTGCGATGGTGGATTCTCCCCGGTTCGTGGACGGCAGGTACTCGCCCGATGGCGGGGTCGTGCAGCCGGCGCGTCTCGCGCGCGGGCTTCGTCGGTTGTTGCTGGAACGCGGCGTGCACATCTTCGAGCGCACCAGGATGATCGACCTGGAGCGCTCGCGGCCGGCGGTCGTGCGGTGCGAGCACGGCGCCGTGAAGGCCGATCGCGTGGTGCTCACGACCGGCGCGTGGGCGGCGGGTATGCGCCCGTTCACCCGGAGCTTCGGGGTGATCGCCGACTACGTCGTCGCGACCGAGCCGATCCCCGAGCTGCTCGAGCAGATCGGGTGGACGAACCAGATGGGCATCGCCGACGCTCGCGACTGGCTCTACTACCTCCGCCCGACGGACGACGGCCGGATCGTGATCGGCGGCGGCGCCGGGAGCGCCGTCTACGGGGGCAACGGCGACGGCCGCGCCGCCAACGGCCTCCAGCATTTCGCCGAGGCGCCGGCACGCGGGCTGCTGTGGATGTTCCCGCAACTCGAGGGGACGCGGTTCACGCATGCGTGGGGCGGGCCGATCGACCAGACGCCGACGTTCCTGCCCTTCTACCGGACGCTTGAGCCGGGCAACATCCACGCGGGCCTCGGCTACAGCGGCCACGGCGTGGTGCAGACCTACGTCGGCGGGCACATCCTCGCCGCCACCGTGCTCGACGTCGAGGACGAGTGGACGTCGCTCGCGGTCAACCGGCCCGAGACTTCGAAGGCGCCGCCGGAGCCGCTTCGGTATCCGCTCGTGTGGGCCGCCGCACACGCTTTGGAGCACGGCGACGCTCGGCAAGACGACGGAGGTCCGCGGGGTCGGTTGAACGCGCTGGTCGGCGGCGCGCCGCTCCGCCACCGCGAGCGGCTCGTCCGGCGCGGGCCTCAATAGCGATCGTCGACGCCGGGCGCGTCGCGACGCGGGCGCCCGATCTCGACGGTGGTGCCGCTGGAGCGAGTGACCGGCGGCTGCGCCGTGAGCGACGCCTGCGCTCGCCGGAGCTGGTGCCGGATCGCGAAGTACCCGACCGCGACGACCGTCGTGACCGCGATCGCGACGCCGAGCAGCAGCGCTGCGGCGATCTTGAGCGCGAGGCCCAGTACGCCGAGGACCGCGAGCAAGAGCAAGATCAGCAGGAAGACGAGCATCGTGCCACCTATCGTACGGCCGTCTTCGCGAACGACCCGATCCGCCTCGCGAGCGACGCCGGATGCTGCAACGGCAGGTCGTGGATCCCTTCCATCCGAACCACCCGCACGGGCGAGCCCGCCGCGCGGATCGCCGCCTCGGAGCGTCGCCGCTGCTCGTCCCGGTCTGCGTCGGAACCGGTCGCCACGACCGCGAGAGCGGGGGTGCGAAGGCTCGCATGCAGCGCGAGCACGTCCTGTTCCCAGATCGCGTGCAGGATCCGCATGTGGTTCGCGCGACGGAGCCGTGGCCGGATCGTGCCGTCACGACCGACGTGCATCACCGACAGGACGATGTCCTCGACCGCAGGCGTGACCGCGACCGCATCGCCGAAGAAGACCGGGATCATCCGGCGGAACTCCTCGACCGGCGTTCCGGCGAGGTGGGGCGGGGCGAGCGCAGACCGCGCCTCCGCCCACGACGCGAACCCGTCTCGCAGCGAGCCCATGCCGCCGTCGATCAGCACGACCGCGCCGACCGCGCGTGGGTGCCGCGCGGCGAGCTCGAGAGCGACCATCGCGCCCCATGAGTGGCCGACGAGGATCGGCCGTGTCGCCCGCGTCGAGCGCAGCACGGCGAGCGCGTCAGCGACGGTGTGGTCGAACCCGTACCCGGAACCCGGCTTCGCGCTCATGCCGTGGCCGCGCGCGTCGAACGTCACGACGGTGTAGGAACGCGCGAGC
>JBKPRM010000164.1:0-6995 GCA_046734555.1 Actinomycetota bacterium
GCGAAGGGCACCGCGATGCTCCGACGCATCCGTGGATTCCGCCAGGTGATCGCGACCGCCGATCGCTACATGGCGAGATGGGCCGAGCAGGAGAACGTCTTCCCGAAGATGCTGGCGTACGCGGTCGTGTTCGGCCTGACCGACAAGTGGGCGAAGACCTTCGCGGCGCTCGCCGCCGATCCCGCGACGTCGTCGTCGGTTACGCCGTGGATGGCCTGGTACGTGCCGATCCAGGGGAGCTCGTTGGATGGCTTCGCCGAGGCGATCGACGGGTTCACGGTCGCGACGAGCGGAACCATGTCCTCGACGCCCGCGGGCTCCGGATCCAGCGGCTTCGGCGGCGGCGGGTTCTCGGGCGGCGGCGGCGGTGGGGGCGGCGGCGGCTCGTGGTAGGCACCCGGCGTCCGTAGCATGTGGCGGCCATGCACATCGTGTTCTCGGTCGATCCGCGCGATTTCCAGCGCCGTGATTGGTCGGGGCTCGTGCAGGCGGATCCGGCCGGGACGTTCTTCCACCAGCCGGCGTTCCTGAAGCTGTACTGGGAGGAGTTCGGCGAGACCGCCGACGAGCTGCTGCTCGCCTTCGGCGTCGAGGGCGACGAGCAGGTGGGCGCCGTCGGGTTCGAGCGCGCCGGCGACACCCTCCGGTTCCTCGGCGGCGTCGAGATCACCGATTACCTCGGGCCGGTCGCGGTCCAGGCGATCAAGCCGGCGTTCGCCGAGGCGATATGGCGCTCGCTGCTCGGCCGAGACGACTGGACGACCGCCGACCTGTGGGGGATCCGTGAGGACAGCGGATGGTATGAGCTGCTCGGCGACGCCGCCATCGCAGGCGGCCTCCAGGTGTCGGAGGCGCCCGATCACGACGGCGTAGCGCCGTACCTCGCCTTGCCGCCCACGTGGGAGGGATACCTCGCGTCGCTGCCGTCGAAGCTCCGCCACGAGCTCAAACGCAAGGCGAACAAGCTCGAGGCCGAGGCGGGCCCGTTCCGCATCGTGACCGCCGGCACGCAGGATCTGGTGCCGCTTCTCGACCGCTTCGTCGAGTTGCACCGGACGAGCGAAGGGCCCAAGGGCGTGTTCATGGTGCCCGGCATGGAGATCTTCTTCCGGCGACTCGGGGAGGCGTTCCTGTCGTCGGGGGCGTTCCGGCTGAACTTCATCGAGGTCGGCGGAGAGCTCGCGGCCGGCACGATCGGGTTCCGCTGGGCCGATCGCTTCTACCTCTATAACTCCGCGTTCGACCGTTCGTGGGGGTCCTTGGCACCGGGGATGGTCTTGGTGGGCGAGGACATCCGGCTCGCGATCGCCGACGGCGCCGCCGGGTTCGACATGCTGAAGGGCGACTATGCGTACAAGTACCGCTTCGGCGCCGAACGGACGCGCGTCCGCCGGATGGTGGTGACGCGCTAGGGATAGGCGCGGATCGTCCTGAGCACCAGGTCGCCGAGCGCCTCGTCCCCGCCGATCACGATCGTGCCGGACGCGAGCACCTCGTCGGGATCGAGCCGCTTGCCGGCGACGAGGGCGAACTGGGGTGCCCGCCCCACGATCGTGGCGTCAGGCTCCACGTCGGGGCCGGGCACCTCGCCGGCGCCGAGACCCCAGTGCCACGTGCCCTCCCCGGCTCCGGAGACGGTGACCTCGATCGAGCGACCCGAGAGATCGTGGCCCGCCTCCGAGAGCGCCCACGGCAGCATGCGCACGCCCAGGTCGATCGTCAGGTACACGGGCCAATGCTGCCAACCGAACTGCCAGCCACCGCCGACGCCGTTGGTGGCCCGCATGTCCTCACCGTGCAAGAACCATTCGACGACGCGGGACTGGACGAGGTAGGTCGTGGCGATGTCACCCGCGAGCCACGGGTAGCGGTTGCGTCGCCACTCGTCATCATCCAGACGCGCGGCATGCTCCAGGAGCGACTCGGCGGCCGCGCCCCAGGTGTCCAAGATCGCGCGCGTCTCGATGTTGGCACGGCGACTGACGGCCCACGCGTTCCAGGAGTCGGTCGAGAACGCCTGCCCGTTCAGCGAACCGCGGAACTCGTCGAGCTCCTCGGCGGGCAGGCCCGCGACCAACTGGGCGGCCGCGGTGTCGGCCGCGGCGAGGTGCGCCATCACGTCTCGGTTCCACCAACCGGCGGCGGCGCTCGGCTCGTCCCACGAGTTCGGTTCGGCGAACTGGATCATCCGTCCGAGTCGCTGACGTTCGGCATGCGCGATGCCCACCAACTCTTCTCGGCTGATCGTCACGTCCGCAGGGTGCCTTCCCGCTCGGCTCGGGGCGGATTGTACAGTCGCCGCCATGCGCGTCCTGGTGTGTCCCGACAAGTTCCGCGGCACGCTGACGGCGCGACAGGCCGCCGAGGCGATCGAGCGCGGATGGTTGCGCGAACGGCCGCGTGACACCCTCGATCTCCTGCCGCTCGCCGATGGCGGGGAGGGGACGCTCGACGTGCTGGTGCCTGCCGACGCGGCCGGCTCTCGGCGGCGCAGCCGGACCGTGTCAGGACCGCTCGGCGATCCGACCGAGGCCGCCTACGGGATGCGAGGCACGGTCGGCGTCGTGGAGATGGCGCGCGCGTCGGGCCTCGACCTCGTTGCGCCCGAACGTCGGAACCCGTCGCGTGCGACGACGCGGGGGACCGGCGAACTGATGGCGGCGGCGATCGGCGACGGCGCGCGCCGGCTGCTGGTGTGTCTCGGCGGCTCGGCGACCAACGACGCGGGCGTGGGCATGGCGACCGCCCTCGGCGGGCGGTTCCTCGACGCGACTGGGCAGCAGATCGGGCCGGGCGGTGCCGCCCTCGTCGAGCTCGATCGGATCGACGTTCGCGACGTTCTCGAGACGGTCCGCCAGATCGAGGTGGTCGGCGTGACCGACGTCAACAATCCGCTGTCGGGGCCTTCGGGCGCGAGCGCTGTGTTCGGCCCCCAGAAGGGAGCGTCGCCAGACGACGTCGTGCTGCTGGATCGCGCGCTCGCCCATACGGCAGTGATCGCGGCGCGCGATCTTGGGGTGGATCTCTCGCACGAACCGGGGGCCGGCGCGGCCGGCGGGCTCGGGTTCGGCCTTGTCGCGTTCTGCGGCGCGCGCCTCCGGCCCGGGGTCGAGGTCGTGATGGACGCCGTCGGCTTCGGTCCACGTCTGGACGAGGCCGACGTCGTGATCACGGGTGAGGGGTCGTTCGACGAGCAGTCACTGCATGGGAAGGTGCCTGCCGGCGTGCTGGGGGCTGCGGAGCTCGCGGGCCGGCCCGTGATCATCCTCTGCGGTGTCGCGAGCGTGGACGCGCCCCGAGCGACCGTGCGCTCGCTCGTCGATCACGTCGGCCGCGATGCGGCGCTCGGTGACCCCCGGCGCTCACTGGAGTCGCTCGCGGCGGCGCTGGCCCGCGAACACGGATCGCCGAATGGGTCTGCCTCCCAGCCCGCCTGAGCCGAGACGGCTCGCTCCGACGAACCCGACCAGAGGGGTAGGGTTTCGGGGCCCCGCCCGGTACACTGGCAACCGAGAGGCACCCGATACGGAGGTTCCATGCTGACGATCACCCAGACCGCTGCAGGCAAGGTGAAGGAGCTGCTCGCCGAGGAGGGGCGCGACGACATCGCGCTTCGCGTCGCGGTGTCGCCGGGCGGATGCGCTGGCCTTCGGTATGCGATGTACCTGGATGACCAGACCTCGGATAAGGACATGGTCGAGGAGCAGCACGGCGTGCGGATCTTGATCGACAAGATGTCGGTGCCGTACCTGTCCCAGGCGACCGTCGACTTCATCGACTCGCTCGAGCAGACCGGGTTCACGATCGACAACCCGGCTGCGCAGGGCGGTTGCGCCTGCGGCCACTCGTTCCACTAGGCGCCGTCGAGGCGGCCGCCGCGGTCAGCAAGCGGTCGCGTTCGTCCCTTCGAGCCGAAGCTCGGTGCCGGTGTCGACCAGGCTGTGTCGCGTGAGGCCGAGGATCCGGTAGGTCACGGGGAGCTCCCAGATCGACGCGAACGAGTGTGCTTGGTAGCAGACGTCCCGCGCCACGCGCACCTGCACCTCGATCCCCGCTGCTGATCCGGCCGGGATGACGAACGGCTCGAACGGGCCGAAGCCGGCGGACGGTCCAGGGTCGGCGAAGAGCTCGGGCTTGGCCCGGATGGGCCGGATCGAGATCTCCTCGTCCGATCCGTGTCGACCGACGTCGAGGACGGTGACCGGTAGGGGCGCGCCGTTCTCGATCGAGAACCTGTACGTGAACGTCATCCCGCGACGCATCTCGAGCGTTTGCACCGAGCCCGAGACGCCGAGCGCGTCGACGCTCCGATGGACGACCTCGATGGAGCGGTCGTCGATCGCGTACGCGACCGACCCGCGCCGGAACGGCTCGACGTTGGAGATCCACGCCGCGCTCCCGATGAGAGCCATGACGGCGAGCAGGACGACGACGGCAAGCACCACCTTGGGCCATCGCCGTGGAGCGTCCGCGATCGATCGTGGACGGACCGGCGTCTGGGGAGGACGCGTGAGTGTCTCCACGAACGCACCCTAGCGCCGATGCGCCGAACGGCGCCATCCACCTGTCGGCCTACCGCCCGCCACCTGGCGTGATCAGTCCGGGTCGTACGCGAGGTTGGTGCGGAGCCAGCGTTCGGCCTCGGCCACGCTCTCGCCGAGCCGCCGCGCGTAGTCCTCGATCTGGTCCTTGCCGATCTGACCGACGTTGAAGTACCGGGACGCGGGGTGCTGGATATAGAGACCACTGACGCTCGCCGCCGGCAACATCGCTCCGTGCTCGGTCAGGTCTATCCCGAGCTCCTGCGCGCCGAGGAGCTCGAAGACCCGTCGCTTCAGCGAATGATCGGGGCACGCCGGGTAGCCGAAGGCGGGGCGGATGCCGCGGTACCGCTCGGCGATCAGGTCATCGCTCGTGAGCGACTCGTCGGGCGCGTACCACGAACGGCGCACCTCTCGGTGCAGCCACTCGGCCGCTGCCTCCGCGAGCCGATCGGCGAGCGCCTTCACGATGATCGCGCGGTAGTCGTCGTGCTCGGCTTCGTAGCGCTTGACGAGATCGTCGGCGCCGAGCCCCGCGGTGACGGCGAACGCTCCGACGTGATCGCGCAGGCCCGTCTCGACCGGCGCGATGAAGTCGGCGAGCGAGCGGTTGGGTTCGTCGCCGCGATCGGCCTGCTGCCGCAACATCGGCAGCGTCACGCCGTTCGCGAGCACGATGTCGTCGCCTTCGCTCGCCGCGGGCCACAAGCCGTAGGCACCGCGGATCTGCAACGAACCCTCTGTCTCGATCTCCGCGAGCAGCTCCTGCGCATCGGCGAAGAGCTCGCGCGCCTGCTCGCCGTAGACGTCGTGGTCGAGGATCTGCGGGTAGGAGCCTTTCAACTCCCACGCCGTGAAGAAGAACGTCCAGTCGATCACGTCGCGGAGCTCGGCGATCGTCGGCTCGACGACGCGGGCCCCGGTGAAGGGGGCATCGGGCACGTCCTCGGCGTGCCACACGATCGGTGTGCGCCGTTCGATCGCGAGGCGGATCGGCAACAGGGGCGTGCGCTGCCGCTCCTCGTGCTGGGCGCGCAGGCGTGCTTGCAGCTCACGGTTCTCCTCGTCGAACGTTCCCTTCCGGTTGGGGTCGAGCAGCTTCGATGCCACGCCGACGACGCGCGACGCGTCGACGACGTGGACCACCGGCTGCTCGTAGGCGGGGGCGATCCGTACGGCGGTGTGCTGGCGCGACGTCGTCGCGCCGCCGATCAACAACGGGGTATCGAGGGCGCGTCGCTGCATCTCCTTGGCGACGACGACCATCTCGTCCAGCGAGGGTGTGATCAGCCCAGAACAGCCGATCAGGCTCGCGCCGACCTCGGCGGCCGTGTCCAGCAGCCTGTCGACGGGCACCATCACGCCGAGGTCCACCACCTGATAGTTGTTGCAGCCCAGCACGACCCCGACGATGTTCTTGCCGATGTCGTGCACGTCGCCCTTCACGGTGCACAGCACCACGGTCCCCTGATCGGAGCCGCCCTGCTTCTCCGCTTCCATGAACGGCTCGAGGTAGGCGACTGCCTTCTTCATCGCGCGGGCGCTCTTCACGACCTGGGGGAGGAACATCTTCCCGGCCCCGAACAGGTCCCCGACGATCGACATGCCTGCCATCAGCGGACCCTCGATCACGTCGAGCGGACGCTCGGCCTTCGCGCGCGCCTCCTCGGTGTCCTCCTGGATCCAGCGATCGATCCCGTGGACGAGCGCGTGCGAGAGACGGTCCTCGACCGGCGCCTCTCGCCAGGAGAGGTCCTCCTCCCTGGTTTTGGCGCCCTCGCCCTTCACGGTCTCGGCGAACGTCACGAGCCGCTCGGTCGCGTCGGGCCGGCGGTTGAAGATCACGTCCTCGACGTGCTCGAGCAGATCGGGAGCGATGTCCTGGTACACGTCGAGCTGGCCCGCGTTGACGATCGCCATGTCGAGACCCGCCGCGATCGCGTGATACAGGAAGGCGGAGTGCATCGCGCGGCGCACGGCGTCGTTCCCTCGGAACGAGAAGCTCAGGTTGGATACGCCACCGGACACCTTCGCGCCGGGACAGTGCCGCTTGATCTCGCGCGTCGACTCGATGAACGCCTTCGCGTACTCGTTGTGCTCCTCGATGCCGGTCGCGACGGCGAGGATGTTCGGATCGATGATCACGTCCTCAGGCGCGAAGCTGGCGCGGTCGACGAGCAGACGGAACGAACGCTCAGCGATCGCGACCTTGCGCTCGACGGTGTCGGCCTGGCCGGTCTCGTCGAAACACATCACCACCGCCGCCGCGCCATAGCGCCGGATCGTCGCGGCCTTCGCGAGGAAGTCGTCCTCGCCCTCCTTCAGGCTGATCGAGTTCACGATCGCCTTGCCCTGCACGCACTTCAGCCCCGCCTCGATCACCTCCCACTTCGATGAGTCGATCATTACCGGCACGCGGGCGATGTCAGGCTCGGCGGCCAGGAGGTTGAGGAA
>JBKPRM010000165.1:0-5090 GCA_046734555.1 Actinomycetota bacterium
GGGTCAGCGCGACCGCGATCACGGTGATGACGAGCACCGTCGGGTGCCAGCTCTCGGCGAGCGGCGCGATCGACAGGCCGATCGCGACGAGCTGCGAGGCCGTCTTCATCTTCGCCACGCGCGAGGCGGGCATCGACACGCCCCCGCGCTGGTCGAGCCGCCAGCGGAGCCAGGTGACCGCCACCTCGCGCGCGACGATCACGCCGGTCGCCCACCAGGGGAACTCACCGCGGAGCGACAGCACGATCGCGGGCACCGCGACGAAGAGCTTGTCCGACAACGGGTCGAGCCACGCGCCGGTCGGGGTCTTCATCTGGTGCCTGCGCGCGAGGTAGCCGTCGAGGAAGTCGCTGGCCGCGCCGATCGTGAAGACCACGGCCGCGAGCCAGCGGGCGGGATCCGTGTCGTGGACGATCAGCGCCACGACGACGGGGATCAGCGCGATCCGGACGACCGACACCACGTTCGGCCATCCGAAGCCGAACGGATCGTGTCGCCGCGTCTCGCTCATCGCTCCCTCGGCGTGAACGTCGCCGACCACGGCTGTCCATGGCGTCCCGGGACGCCGCGATCTCGCCCGTCGACGGACAGCGAGATCGCGCCGCCGTCGTCGGCCGAAAGCTGGAGCTCCTCAGTCGCACGCAACGAGATCGATTCTCCCGGACGAAGGGCGGTGGGGTCCTGCGCCACGCCGTCGATCACCGCCGTGACCTCGACCGGCCCGGTGGCCGTCACGACGACCTCGACCCCCTGTCCCTCGGCGGTCGACGGCGTGGTCGCGCCGAGCGAGGGCGTTTCGATCGAGGCGGGAGGCGTTGCGCCGCCGCGAGACACGAGCCCCACGGCGATCAGGCCGATCAGCACGACCGCCGCTGCGATCAGCAGGAACTTCTGGTTGTCGCGGATCCGGCTCGCCGCGAGCCCCCGTTCGACGCGTCCGAGCTTGCCTGGTGGCTCCGGGGGCGCGACGTCCTCGGCGTGCTTCGCGTACACCGACACCACCCGCTCGGGCCGAAGTCCCAGGTACTGCGCGTACGTGCGGAGCATCGCTCGCGCGTACACAGGGTCGCCCAGGTCGTCGAAGGTCTCCGACTCGAGCGCCTGCAGTTGCTCCACGCGCAGTTTCGTGTCTCGGGCGGCCTCGTCGAGGGTGATGCCGCGCAGCTCGCGGGCACGGCGAAGCGCGGACCCCACTCCGATGGTGCCGGCCATGTGCGAGCCATGCTACCCCTGGCTCGTCGCCGGCCGGCCGTGCGTATGCTCGGCGCATGGCAGCCGAGGTGCTCACCGTCGTCGTCGAGATCCCGAAGGGGTCGCGCAACAAATACGAGATGGACCACCGCACGGGCGACATCTACCTCGACCGCATGCTGTTCACCTCGATGCAATACCCGGCCGACTACGGATTCATCGAGGGCACCCTCGGCGGCGACGGCGACCCGCTCGACGCTCTCGTGTTCGTCGGCGAGCCGACGTTCCCCGGCTGCCACATCAGGGTCCGGCCGGTCGGCCTGTTCCGGATGACCGACGAGAAGGGCGAGGACGAGAAGGTCTTGTGCGTCCCCTTGCGCGATCCGATGTGGTCTCGCGTCGACGATCTGGACGGGTTGCCGCAGCCGTTGCTCAACGAGATCGAGCACTTCTTCCAGGTGTACAAGGACCTGGAAGGCCATGAGGTCAAGACCGACGGGTTCGAAGACCGCTCGGCCGCCGAAGCGGTGATCGCGGCCGCGCGTGCGCGGCGCGACGCCGGATGAGCGCGCGCGTTCGGCCGCTCGCCGCGAGCGACCGTGACGCCTTCATCGCCGCGGCGAAGGCGAGCACCGAGCTGCACCGGCCCTGGGCGAACCCGCCGACGACGGCGACGACGTTCGAGGCCTACCTCACCCGGCGGAACAACGACACGGCCTCGTGCCTCGTCGTCGTGACCGACGCGGACGAACTCGCGGGCGTGTACAACCTGTCGGAGGTCGTTCGCGGCCCCTTCCAGAACGCATACCTGGGGTACTACGCGTTCGTACCGTACGCGGGCACCGGCATGATGCGTGCCGCGATGCCCTCGGTGTTCGCCCACGCCTTCGACGAGCTCGGCCTGCATCGGTTGCAGGCGAACGTCCAGCCGGGCAACGAGCGGTCGCGTCGGCTGCTCGAGTCGACCGGATGGCGCGAGGAAGGGTTCGCCGAGCGGTACCTGCTGATCGGCGGGACATGGCGCGACCATGTGATGTACGCGATCACCGCCGAGGAGGCCGCACGGGCACAGGGCTTAGGTCGGGGGCCCGCACCAGAGGCTCAGAACTAGCCGTCCGGACACTGCTGCGGGTCCGAGGAGCCAACTAGCATCCGTCGCAAGGGACCACCGAGCCTGGGAGGGCACGTGCGGGCGCGTGACGAAGAGTTGCATCACACCGATTCTCCGCTCGCTGCGCTGCGCGATCGCATCATCGCGCCTGACGCGCTCGCGGAGGGTCCCGTGCGGTTCCTGCTGATCTCCGGGGCCCGCGACGACACCTCGTGGGGGCTCGTCGGCGCGTTCTGGCTCTCGATCGACGGACGGCGCGGCGGGTTCCTCGTCGCACCCGAGGCGATCTGGCACGGATCCGAGATGGTGCGCAACGTGAAGAGCGCCCTCGCACGCGGCTGGACCCACGAGCAGATCTACCGCTACTGGCAGGCGCAGGTCGGCGCGGCCGGATCGATCATGATCGATCCGCAGCAGCACGCCGACACGATGTTCCAGGTTGCCCGGCGCGTCGGCGCCCTCTAGGCACCGCGGCGGACGTACAGCACGGTCGCCGCGACCGTGCAGCCGAGCAGGTTCGCGACCGGATCCCATCCCGTGTTCTCGTAGCCGCCCACGTTCGAGGCGAACAGGTGGCTCACCGCGAACTCCACGACCTCGTTCGCCGCGCCGACGCCCATCCCCATCAGTGCGACGAGCGCCGCGGTGCCGGGGGTCAGTGCGATCGCGGGGTTGATCGCGACGAGGGCCTCCCAGCAGGCGATGGCCGCGACGCCGAAGCCGATCGCATGGACGACGCGGGCGTAGTGGATCAGCGTTCCGGCTAGCTCGGCGTTGTAGAGGACGCAGTCGCCGAACGGGACGAGGCCGCCAGATGTGCGAAACCCCACGCGGCGAGCAGCCACAGGATCCACGGAGAGAACCCCACGCGTTGATCGAGCAGCATCACGAGCACGATCACGACGAGGACCGTGAGCAGGTACGCGACGGTGGCGTCGGCCCCGACCGCGAACCCGTAGATCGACCAGCCGATGAGGTATGCGCCGGCGAAGCCGAGGAGGAGCGGCTGCTCGCGGAGTTGGTCGCGGAACGACCGTCTGGTCACGCGCTGCGGCGTTCTTCCCACTCCTCGGGCGTGACGAGCACGTCACGCGCCTTCGAGCCCAGCGACGGGCCGACGATCCCTTGCTCCTCGAGGAGGTCCATCAGCCGGCCCGCGCGCGCGAAGCCGACCTTCAGCTTGCGCTGCAGCATCGACGTCGACCCGAGCTGCGACCGGACCACGAGGTCGGCGGCCTGCTCCAGCAGGTCGTCGTCGGACCCGAGACCGCCGGCTCCGCCGGAGAGCTCGGCCTCGGTGGGCGGGAGTCCCATCCCCTCGACCACGTGGTCGTAGGCGACCTCTCGCTGGCCCCGGATGAAGTCGGTGATGCCGTGGATCTCCTGCTCCGTGACCCACGCACCTTGGAGTCGAGCCGGCTTCGATACCGAGGACGGCGCGAACAGCATGTCGCCGTGCCCGACCAGCTTCTCCGCGCCGTTCATGTCGAGGACCACACGGGAGTCGGCCTGGCTCGACGTCATCAGCGCCACGCGCGACGGGATGTTCGCCTTGATCAGCCCGGTGACGACGTCGACGCTCGGGCGCTGCGTCGCGACGACCAGGTGGATCCCGACCGCGCGCGCCATCTGCGCGATCCGGCAGATCGCGTCCTCCACGTCGCGCGGCGCGACCATCATCAGATCCGCCAGCTCGTCGATCACGACGACGATGTACGGCATGTGGTCGTACTGATGCTCGAGGCCAGGCGGGATCTTCAGGGTGCCGTCGAGCAGTCCTTCCTCGTAGCCGTCGATGTCGCGGACCCCGACCGTCGCGAGGATCTCGTAGCGGTTCTCCATCTCGCGCACGATCCACTGCAGCGCCTCGGCGGCGCGCCTCGGATGCACGATCACCGGGCTCAACAGGTGCGGCACCTCTGCGAAGTGGCTGAGCTCCACCCGCTTGGGATCGATCAGGACCAGACGCACGTCGTCGGGCGTCGTTCGAGCGAGCAGCGACGTGATGAACGAGTTCACGAGGCTGGACTTGCCGGCCCCGGTCGCGCCCGCGATCAGCAGGTGCGGCATCGTGGCGAGGTTCACCATGCGGGCGCGGCCGTGGACGTCCTTGCCGAGCGCCACCTCGAGCGGGTGGGTCGCCTCGTTCGCCGCGGCGGATCGCAGGATGTCACCGAGCATCACGAAGTCGCGATGCTTGTTCGGCACCTCGATGCCGATCGCGGACTTGCCGGGGATCGGGGCCTGGATCCTGACGTCCGGAGTCGCGAGCGCGTACGCGATGTCGCTCGACAGGGACAGCACCTTGTTGACCTTCGTGCCGGCCGCGACCTCGACCTCGTACATCGTCACGGTCGGTCCGCGGTGTGCGCCGGTGACGTGCGCGTCGACGCCGAAGTTGCGGAGCGTGCGCTCGAGCGCCTCCTGCATCTGTTGCTGGTCGGCGCTGTCGGCGGTCGACGGCGGCGCTTCCCGCAACAGATCGAGGGGCGGGAGCTGATACGGACCCGCCTGGGTCTCGACGGTGCTCGCACGCGGGCGGGCTGCGCGGGGGGCCGCGACGAGGTCCTCGTCCCGCTCGTCGGCGTCCTCCTGCCATGCCTCGTCCGGCAGCGTGATGACCTCGTCGTCCTCGGGCAGCGCCAACCCGAACGCTTCCCGCAGATGCTTCAGGCGTTCCTTCTTCGGCTTCGCGGACTCCTGCGCGTCGAACCCGATCTGTACCGGCTCCTCCTCGGGCTCGGGTTCGATCTCGGGCTCGTCGTCGATGTCGGCCGCGGTGAAGAAG
>JBKPRM010000166.1:0-5290 GCA_046734555.1 Actinomycetota bacterium
GTCATGAACGCAGCGGGAACGTCGCGGTCTCCCGCGGCTCCGCGTCGTTCAACCTCCGCGCCGACCTCGAGGGCCGCGGGCTCCTGCCAGCTGGGGCCGCTGATCCCCTCCGTGCCGACGACGACCGTCCGCGGCGCGGAGCGCTCCTCCATGTCGGACAACAGCTCTTCTTCGACGTCTTCCGCGCCGAGGTCGCTCAGGAGATCGTTCGGGGCGTCCGCGCCCGCGAAGACGTCGACGGGCTCGGTCGGATAGCTGTCATCGTGCTCGAGCGATCCCGCGAAGTGCTCGGCGGCCGCCTGAAGCTCCTCCTCCGAGGGTGCACGGATGACGACGGTGTCGTCCTTCGGTTCGTCGAGGTCGCCGGATCCCCAAGACTGCGCCGGTTCAGGCACGGCGTCGACCTCACCGAGCGTCACGACCTCGCGTGTGTCATCGGGCTCGGGCTCGCCCAAGATCTCGTCGATCTGCTCCAGCTGGCCCGTGTCGTACCACGCGTCATCGCCATTCGGAGGTTGCTCGACGGAGGCCGGAGCTTCGGAGGCCTGGTCGGGCTCGGTCCGCACCGCGACGTGCTCCTCCGACGGGTCCGTCTGCGGCGGGTCGTCGGGCTCGTCCCAGTCGACGTCGCGGATCGGCGCGAAGAACTTGTCCAGATCCTCGAACAGCTCGTCGCCCTGCTTCTCGTCGGTCACCGGGCTAGACCTCCATGAGTTCCTGTTCCTTGTGGCCCTGGATCAGATCGATCTCAGCCACGAACCGGTCCGTCATCTTCTGTAGGTCTTTCTCCGCCCTCGCGAGGTCATCTTCCGAGATGTCGCCCGCATGCTCAAGCTTCTCCATCTCGTCTTTCGCGTGCCGGCGGACGTTGCGGACCGCGACGCGGCCGTCCTCGGCACGCGCATGTACCTGCTTCACAAGCTCTCTGCGCCGTTCCTCGGTGAGCGGCGGGAAGGCGAGACGGATCACGTTGCCGTCGTTGCTCGGGGTGATTCCGAGGTCGCTCGACTGGATCGCCTTCTCGATCGAGGAGATCGCGGTCTTGTCGAAAGGCTGGACCTGGAGCAAGCGCGGCTCGGGCACCGTCACGCCGGCGAGCTGATTGAGCGGCACCTGGGTGCCGTAGTACTCGACCGTGACGCGGCTGAGGACCCCGGGGGTCGCCCGGCCCGTGCGGATGCCGGCGAGGTCGTCCTTCAGGTGCGTGACGGCCTGCTCCATCTTGTGTTCGGCGTCCTTCATCGAGGAATCGATCGTCACCCAGGGCTCCTCAGTGGATCACGGTCCCGACGGGCTCGCCGGTCACGACGCGCCGGATGTTCCCTTCGTCGTTCAGGTCGAAGACCATGATGGGCAGCTTGTTCTCCATGCAGAGCGACACAGCGGTCGCGTCCATCACGCCGTAGCCGGCCGTGAGGAAATCGGAGTACGAGAGCGCGTCGATCCGTTGCGCCGATGGGTCGACGTTCGGATCGGCCGTGTAGACGCCGTCGACCTTCGTACCCTTCAGCAAGGCGTCGGCGTCGATCTCGAGGGCGCGCTGCGCCGCGCACGTGTCGGTGGAGAAGTACGGCACACCGAGACCAGCGGCGAAGATCACGACGCGGCCCTTCTCGAGATGCCTGATCGCCCGCAGCGGGATGAACGGCTCGGCGATCTGGGTCATCGCGATCGCCGACTGTACGCGCGTGGGAACGTGGATCTTCTCGAGGGCGTCCTGCAACGCCAGCGCGTTCATGATGGTGGCGAGCATCCCCATGTAGTCGGCCCGGTTGCGTTCGATGCCCGGCGCCTGACGGCCCCGCCAGATGTTCCCACCGCCGACGACGACGGCCGGTTGGATGCCGATGTCGACGACCTCCGCGAGCTGTCGCGCGATGAGACCCGTCGCGACGTCGGAGATGCCCGACCCCGATGTCGGCGCGAACGCCTCACCGGAGAGCTTGAGGAGGACCCGATGATGCGTCGGTCGCGAGCCGTCGTCCATCCGGCCCAGCTTACTCCGCGTCCTCGCCGAGCTTGAACCGAGCGAAGCGCTTGACCTGCACCTTCTCGCCGGTCTTCGCGCCGACCTCGTCCAGGTACTGCTGGATCGTCTTGGAGTCGTCCTTCACGTACGGCTGATCGAGCAAGACGTTGTCCTTGAGGAACGCCTCGATCTTGCCCTCAACGATCTTGGGAACCACGGTGTCGGGCTTGCCCGCTTCGCGTGCCTGCGCCTCCGCGATCCGCTGCTCCCCTTCGATCACGGACGTCGGCACGTCGTCTCGCGTGAGCCACTGAGGCGCCGCCGGGCTCGCGACGTGCAGTGCGAGGTCCTTCACGAGCTGGCGGAACTCGTCGGTGTTCGCGACGAAGTCGGTCTCGCAATTGACCTCCACCATCGCACCGACCGTGTTGTTGAAGTGGATATAGGCATCGATCAGGCCCTGGTTGGCGCTGCGGCCTGCCCGCTTCGCGACGCTCGCGAGCCCTTTCTCGCGAAGCAGCTCGGTCGCGCGATCCATGTCGCCGTCCGCCTCGATCAGCGCGCGCTTGCTGTCCATCATCCCTGCTCCGGTCGCGTCGCGGAGCTGCTTCACCAGCTGCGCGGAGACGTCGACCATCTCAGGCCTCCTCCCCCACGGCGGCCGGCGACTGCTCGGCGGGCACCTCGCCTGGCGTGTCGGGGGAAGGCTCCTCGGCGACGATCTCGGGCTCGCTCGCCTCGGGCGCATCCGGCTCGAACACCGTGCTGGCAGCGATCGCCGCGGCTTCCTCGGCCGAGGGCGTGTCGTCGACGGCGGCCGGGGCCGCCTGGGGCTTCGGCCCGCCGGCCGCGCGCGGCGCCCGCGCGGCGACCTGCTCGATCGCCTCCTCCTTCGCCATCCCATAGCCCTCACCGAGTGCGTCGGCCACGACACGCGTCACGAGGTTGACGGCGCGGATCGCATCGTCGTTGCCCGGGATGATGTAGTCGACCTCGTCGGGATCACAGTTGGTGTCGACGATCGCGATGACCGGGATGCCGAGCTTTCGCGCCTCGGTGACCGCGATGTGCTCCTTCTTTGTGTCGATCACGAAAACCGCATCGGGCAGCCGCTCGAGGCTGCGGATGCCGCCGAGGTTGCGCTCGAGCTTCTCGCGCTCGTGCCGCAGGCGGATCGCCTCCTTCTTCGGCAGTCGCTCCATCGCCCCGGTCTCTTCCATCTCGGTGAGCTCGCGCATGCGCAGCAAGCGGCCGCGGATCGTCGCGAAGTTCGTGAGCATGCCGCCGAGCCAGCGGTTGTTCACGTACGGCATGCCGACGCGGGTGGCGTGCTCGGACACGACCTCCTGGGCCTGCTTCTTGGTCCCGATGAACAAGACGATGCCGCGGCGGCGACCGAGGCCTTGGACGAAGTCGTGGGTTTCCTCGAGGCCCGCGAGGGACCGTTCGAGGTCGATCAGGTAGATCCCGGATCGCTCCCCGAACAGGAAGGGCTTCATCTTCGGGTTCCACCGGCGGGTCTGGTGGCCGAAGTGCACCCCTGCTTCGAGGAGCTCCCGCCGGGTGACGACCGGCATGACAGGTGCTCCTTTCGGTTGTGTCCGCCGCCCGGATCGACTCGTCGCCGGCCCTCGAAGGGACCCCGGCGTGCGATCCCCGGGCGTGTGAGCTCGGCGCGGATGCGCCGGCGAGACGCAGTCTAGCAGCGGGTTCGGGGGCGCTTCGGTGTCACCGCCGGCCGGCCGGCTCCCGCGCCGGCTGTTTGTCGCGCACCTCGTCGGCCACGGCGAGGTAGCGGAAGGAAAGCGTGGCCTGCATCGCGAGATGGACGAGGCTGAGCACGATCGCGACCACCCACGCCGCGAGTGAGGGGTTGACGCCGATCTCGCTGCCCGGCAGCGGCGCGAGCAGCGGGATCACCGAGATCAAGACGTAGATGATCGCGAGCCACAGGTTCCCCGATCCGGGCATCCGCGCCGCCCGGACGCTCCGCGTCAGCGTGTCGGTGAGCCTCCGGTCCTCGTCGGCCGCGATCGTCGCCGCGAAGCCGAACAGGTAGATGCCGAGCACCATCGAGCCGATCACGGCGAACAGCGCCAGGCCGAGCGCGCCGAGCAGGGCCGCGACCAGGTTCCCGATGATCAACAGGCCGAGTGACATGAAGCCGACGACGATCGTCGTCGGCAACACCCGGGCGGCACGTCGGACAGCCCAGCCACTGACCGATCCCGTCCGGAGTTGCTCGACGCTCAACGTGGCGACGATCGCCGTCAGCACCGCGTGGAAGAGCAGGAAGCCCACGATCGCGAAGATCGGTCCGGAGTTCGGTGCGAAGCCGCTCGCGTCGACGGCGGCGCGGAACGTCTTGCCCGCGATCTGTGGGTCGATCGAGGTCGTGACGGGCGGCAGTCCGAACGTCACGCTCAAGGAGGCGAACGGGCCCTGGAACCCGAACGCGGTGATGAACACCCAGACCACGAGCAGCACAACGGGGATCGCGACGAGCAACGGCGCGATCGAGGAAACGGTGACGAACCCGCGCGCGACCGTCGTGCGGAGCCGTGGCATCGGCGACGCGCCGGGCGAGCGTGGAGCGAGGATGCTGTCGAGCAGCCCGCGCCGCTGCGGCTGTTGCTGGGGAGCGCGGTAGGACGACGGCTTCTTCTTGTTGCTCATGGCTCGCCGCCGTCGTCTTCCCAGGGGTCGACCGAGTCTTCACCGGTCGGGGGGGCGAACTCGGCCGGCCCGAACCTCGCTGCGAGCGCCCGGCCGAGCACGAAGAACAGCACCGTGAGCGGGATGGCCGCGCCCGCCCAGTTCGCGAGCAGGGCCGCGATGTCCCTTGAAGTCGGGCTGACGACGTCTTCGAGCGTGCCCGCGGCATCGTTCGCGATGCCGACGATACCGGGAGTCGTTCCCGTGACCGAGGCAACGATGAGCGCCGGCCCGGCCGCCAGGCCGAGGACCCTGCTGTCGGAGATCGCGCCGTGCCACACCTGGTGACCCGACGTGAGTGAGATCGCCGAGATGGACCCGTCTCTCGACGGCTGGACGACGGTGCCGGCGGTCACGACGGGCGCCGCCTCGACGGAGAGGTTCGTCGCGAACCGCCACCGTTCCGAGCCGGTCGACGGATCCAGCGCGTAGACGGTGCCCGATTGATCGGTCACGACGATCGCGCCGCCCGAGACCGCGGGCGGCGCGCCCGGCGTCGGCCCGTAGAGGGCGGTCGCCCACAGCTGGGCGCCATCGGACGCGTCGAGCGCGCGGACGGAGGCGTCGAGTCCGGTCACATAGACGACCGACCGACCAGCCGCGTCC
>JBKPRM010000167.1:0-4703 GCA_046734555.1 Actinomycetota bacterium
TCGGGACCCGCAACAGCCGGAAGTACGGCACGTGGTCGTACAGGAAGAGGTAGAGCGGTCGCGCAGGCCCCAGCGGTCCGGCCGCCAGCAGCCAGGACGTGGATGCCGACACGATCAGGGCCGCGGCGAGCCGCCGACGAGACGTCGTGAGCGCTCCGAGTGCGAGCAGGATGAGCAACGCGGCAGCGACCCGGTACGCGAGCGAATCGAACGGCCACGCGCCGAGCGAGACGTTGGCCTGGAGCCAGCTCTCGCGCGGGATCCCGGTAACCCCCTGCCAGAACGGCAGGCTGTACTTCGCGTGGATCGGGAGGCTCTCGATGTAGAGCCGATGGGCGCCCGTCGCGAACGGAGCCACGGCGCCGCCGGCGAGCGGGACGAGCTGGATCGCGCTCGCGACCACGAACGTGGGCAACGCGATCCCGGCGACCGATGCGATCCGACGTACCGCATCGAGCGGTCCGTCGTTCCGAGCGATCGTGGTCAGCTCGACGATAGACACGGCGGCGATCGGAAGGATCCAGTAGTACGCCTGTCCCGTCGTGAGCAGGTACAGGGCTGACGCGCAGAGCCCGAGCGCAACCATCGCGCGCCAACTGCGCTCCCGAAGCGCGACGAGCAGGGCCCAGATCGCGAGCGGCCCGACGGCGATCGATATCTGGACGTTCAGGTGGGCGGCGAGCCAGTGCGACACGACGATCGGACAGAACGCGTACACGATCGCGCCCGTCATGGCCGCCAGCCGTGAGCGCGTGAGCCAGAACGCGAGGCCGTACGTCCCCCATGCGGACGTGAGCGCGACCAGCAGGCAGGCCGCGCGGAACAACAGCAGCGGGTCGGAGATCACGCTGGACCACATCCCGAGGAACCAATAGATCGAGTACTGCTGCACCTCGCCGAGCGGCGTCGTCAGCCACACGCTGAACGTCTGCAACCCGTGCGATCGGAAGTACGGCAACGTCGAATACAGGAACCCCGCGTCGACCCCGGCGGGCATCCGGTCCCCCAGCCAGATCCAGTTGCGCATCATCACGACGGTGAGCCCGGCGAGCAGCGCGAGCGGTCCGACGTGGCCTCGTTGCAGCCGTGCGATGACCGACGTGCCTTGGCTCTGCGTCCGGATGGCGCGGGGCACGGCGATCGTTGCCATTAGGCCCGCACCTCGATCGAGCGACCCTTCGTCGCACCTGTGGACGCCCGAGGGTCGAGGAGAGCGTCGAACGATCTCTCCATGTGATCCGACACCTCGTCGAGGAGGTAGCGCCGGTGGACCGCCCGGCCACGTTCGCCGACGCGCCGTGCCCACGGCCCGTTCTCGAGCAGCGATTTGAGCACCGTGGAGGCCGCTTCCGTGTCCCCGAACCGGATCGGCGGAACGCCGGTGCGCCGAACCTCGTCGCGCAACCCGACCCCCTCCGTGACCACGACCGCTGTTCCTTCGTGCCATGCCTCGATCACGACCCGCGAGAACGCCTCGAAGCGCGACGGCACGAAGACGACGCCGGCTGCTGCGAGCGCCGAGCGCAGGTCGGTGTCCGACACCCAGCCGAGCTGGGTCACGCCCGGGTCCGTGCCGTGCGCACGATCGATGACACCGCCGGCGACGACCAGACGCGCGTCCGGCAGCCGACCTGCGATGCGCCGGAAGCTCGAGACCGCGAAGTCCAGGCCCTTGCGGCGCTCGGCGCGGGATGCGACCACCAGCAGCATCGGGGCGTCGCCGACGCCGATCGCGTTCCGGAGCGACGCCGCCTCTGCCGCCGTCCGCGGGGCCTCGTCACCGATGGCTGGCGGGATGAGTTCGACCGTGCTTGCGCCGACCGCGCGGAAGGACGCGGCCTCCTCGTCGGTGGCGGCGAGCACGAGGTCGGCCCATCGCGATGCGTACGGTGCGACCGCGTCGAACGTCCGCATCACCGGACCGGTGATCGCTCCGGCCCAATACGCGCGCCTCGCGGGGTGGTACATCGGCGTCCACACGATCGGCCGACGCCACCGGCGAGCTGTTGCGAACGCACCAGCCTCGAGGGCGGCGGGCACGCACGAAACGACGTGCACGAGATCGGCTTCATCGCGCACGATCGAGCCGAGTCCCCACCCCAGCGCGAGTCGCCGCCCGAGGCGCGACGGGCGTGCCGGTGACAGCTCGATGACGCGGGCCGACCCCCTGATCCGGTCACGGAACGCCGCGTTCCCATCGCGCGCGATCGTGACGACCGTGACGCTCCAGCCGCGCGCCGACAATGCATCGGCCTCGTTCGCGACATCGACGGCGAGCCCGCCGGCGCGGACATCGTGACAGGCGATCACGAGCCGCCTCGTCACAGGCCCACCAACGGATCGGCCAGCGGCCACTCGCGTTCCAGAGCATCCCGGACGGCGGAGAACGTTGGCTCGCCCGTCCGGACGGACCGCGGCAAACTGGCATCTGCTGCCGCGACCCCGGCCTCGTCAGTGGTTCCGTCGACCCGAACGGAGCGCACCAACAACTCGACCGCGGAGGCCAGTTGGACGCGCACCGACCGGCGCGAAAGCAGCACGCCGGGATGCGGACGCCGGCCCGCGATCGCGCACAGCGCGAGGTACTGCAGATCTCCCAACCGCCACCGCGGCTGCTCCTCGTGAGGTCCGACCCACGGCAGCAACAGTTCGGCTGCTCGCCTCCAGGTCGCCGCGGCGTCGGTATCTGCAACGAGCCGCTCGAACTCGATCGCAGCATCGGGATCGAGCTGCGGCAACGCCTCGATGATCGAACGGGCGTATCGCCCACGCGCCAGCAGTCGAAGCTGGGCGGCGTGGAGCAAGGCCTTCCGGACGTCCGCCGCCGTCCCCGGTGCGCCCCAGCTCGATGACCGATCCTCCGGCTCGATGTGGGCGAGCAGGTATCGGAGACCGGACAGCGCGTACGAGCGCGCCGCCTGCGCGGTCAAAGGCGGGACCGTGCGAGCAACCACCGGCACATCGCCCGCGAGAACGGTGCCTTCGGTGAGGGCCTTCCAGATGAAGAGCGTCCGTCCCGGGCGATGGAGACGGAAGCGAGGCACGGGATTGATCGACACCGCAACGCCGAGCTCCTTCTCCAGCTCGCGCGCGGCGGCGTCGAGCTCGCCGAGCCGCAAGGGGATCTCGTACAACGGCAACACGACGAGGACGTCGTAGTCACTATCGGGTCGCGCCGCGCCGGTCGCGCGGCTACCACACAGGATCACCGCTCGGGCCCGGAGCCGCAGCTCGATCGCCGCGACGATCGCGGTCGCCGCATCCTCGCCGAGCCGAGGTCGGGCGTCCGCCGCGATCACGGAGCCTCCTGATCAGATCTATCGCGGTGCGCGAGCAGCGCGACTGCCAGCAGCGCGACGGCGCCCGCGGCGAACACGGCCGCCTGCACCGTCAACAGATCCGGGATCGAGTCATGGAACGCGCGAAGACCGGCGAGCTGCGCGAGCGAGCACGCGCCGAGCACGACGATCCCCACCGTCCGACCTTGGGACAAGAGGTACATCGCGCACACGTGCACGATCGCATAGAGCCCGAACGCGAGCGCTGCGAACGGCACGAACGGCGCCGCGGCGAGGAACCGCTGGCCGAACAGCGCTCCCAGGAACGCGCTCGGGAACGCGGTGAGGACGAGCGTCGCACACACGACGATCGCGACGTCGAGCCCGAGGATCCACAGCAGCGTCGGCCGCGCATCTTGCCGCAGATCGTGGTGCTCGCTGAACAGTGGGAACGCGAACGTCGTCAGCGCGGCCGTCGCGAAGAAGACCGTCTTGGCCGTCAGCGACAGCGCCGCATAGATCCCCGCCGTCGTGTCCGGCAGGTACCGGTTCGCTGCGATCACGTCGACCGACAGCAGCATCGCGAGCAGCAGCAGCGTGCCCAGGGTGTGCACGGATAGGCGGTAGGGGTGTGCCTCCGGGAGCACGCCGTACTCGCTCGGTGGCATCGACCGCAGCATCGACCAGTTGACGACGGCCGCCGCTCCCCCACCCACGATCAGTCCGACGATCACGATCGAGGGTGACGCCACGACCACGCGAAGCAACACGACGACGGTCAGGAGCTTCATCCAACCCTCGATCGCGGAGCTCGCCCCGAACTGGCCGAATCGTCGCGCCCCCTGCAGCACCCCGCGCTGGAGGTGCGTGAGGGTCGAGAACGCGAACACGATGGACAACAGCGCGATCGGGAGGGCTGATGAGATCCGCAGCGCGGCCGCGACGAGGCCGCTCCCGAGCGCCAGGATCGCGCCGGCCGATGCGACGACGGCCGTGACGCGGGTCGCGTAGTAAGCGAGGATGCCGCGCACCTTCCGGCCGTGCCCCTCGGCGATCAACATCGTCGTCAATCGGCTCGCCACCGTCTGCAGCGAGACGAAGAACGGGCTCGAGTGGTACACGAGGCCGATCACCGCTGCGAGATCGGCGTAGGACTCCGGGCCGAGCGCCCGCGCGGCGACGGCGTTCGTGAGGAAGTTCGCGACCTGGAACGCGGCGGTCCCGACCACGACAGCAACGCCACCAGCGACCAAGCGGGATGGACGCGCGCTGAACTCTCGTGTCCGAGCGACCTGCATCTCAGGCGGACCCAGACACGTGGTGCGCCAAACCCGTCGCGCCCGCGATCGCACCGAACAGATCCACGAGCCGTGGGCGATCCTGCAGCTCGACTCCGGCGGAGGCGATGACGATCCCGTCCTGGTC
>JBKPRM010000168.1:0-7137 GCA_046734555.1 Actinomycetota bacterium
ACCTTTGCCGCGTCGAACCCCGCGAACGTGCGCCGATAACCTTCGCGCTTCAGCAGGATCGTTCGCCAGGAGAGACCGGCCTGCGCGCCCTCGAGCGTGAGCATCTCGAACAGGTGGGCGGCGTCGTGGACCGGCACGCCCCATTCCTCGTCGTGATAGGCGAGGTACACCGGATCGTCGAGCGGGGCCCAGGTGCATCGCTTCGGCACCGTCGGAGCGTACGGCGCTGGACCATCGCGCGGAAAGAGGTCCATGATGCTCGATATGCAGGAGCCGGTGCCGATCCACGACCTAGGCGGATCCGAGGAGCGCCCGAGTGAGGACGAGCCCGCGCGGGCAACCGTGGCGGACCGCGTGACGGAGCTCCTCGTCGAGACGATCGCATCGGTGAGCGACGCCGTCATCGGCACGGTCGACGACGCGGGCGACGAGGAGCTGCGTGACCTCGCCGCGGCAACCGCCGGGCTCGCGATCGAAGCGTGCCGGGCGCTGGGGCAGATCGCGTCCACGATCGAGCGCGGCGTCTCGGGCCCCGCCGCCGCGACGACGCGTTCACCCATCGCAGGCGACCTGCTGGCGCACTGGGCAGCGGTGTGGCGCGAGGCCTCCGAGGAGCGAACGAAACCCGGGGAGACCGCCCAGCGTCTGCTCGACCGCGTGCTCGGGCAGCTCGATCTCACCGGCCTGATCCGGTCGCACGTCGACCTCCAGGCGATCGCGCGGGACGTCGACTTCAACGCGCTCGTCGAGGGCGTCGACGTCGACGCGTTGGCCGACCGGGTCGACATGTCGGCCTTGGTGCGCCGGATCGACGTCAACGAGCTGGCGGCCCGGGTCGATGTCGACGCGATCGCGAGCCGGATCGACATCGAGGAACTCATCCGGCGACTCGACCTCGCACAGATCGCGAGCGAGGTGATCGAGGAGCTCGACCTGGCCGACCTCGTCCGCGACGCGGCTTCCGAAACGACCTCCGAAGGGGTTCGCACCGTCAGGCTCCGCGGGGTCGACGCTGACCGTGCCATCCGGCGAGCGGTCGACCGGGTGCTTTCCCGCCGAGACGGGAACGCGTCGTGACGTCGCGCCCCGTTCGCTTCGACACGGTGCCTGCGCAGGCCCGGCCCTTCCACGGCCAGGCCGCCGGCATCGTCACCCGGACCGCCGCCGGCGTGGTCGACCTGGCGATCGTCGTGATCGGCCTGGCCGCCGTCTATCTGGTGGTCGCCGGCGTGTGGTTCCTGCGGCAAGGGCCGGACTTCAGCTTCCCGATCGTCACGTACGCGCAGGCGTACGTCGCGGGCGCGATCGCGCTGGTGGTGTACCTCACGGTCTGCTGGTCATCGGACGGCAGGACCTACGGCGATCGGGTTCTCGGACTACGCGTCCGCAGGATCGACGGGCGTGAGCTGTCGGCGGGTCGCGCGTTCGTCCGATCCCTGCTCTGCACCGCGTTCCCGTTGCTCCTCGCGTGGGTCATCGTGGACCCGAGGAACCGGAGCGTGCAGGACCGGATCGTCGGGACGCACGTGGTCTACGACTGGGGTGGGTCCCGGCCCGCGCCATCCTCAGACGATGCGATCGGGATGCGTGTACACGTTGCACCGACCGTCGCGCACGAAGCCGACGACCGTGACGCCGAGGCGTTCGCCCGCGTCGACGGCGAGCGATGACGGCGCGCTGACCGCGCTCACCACCGGGATCCCGGCCACGGCCGCCTTCTGCACGATCTCGAACGAAGCGCGACCCGACACCTGGAGCACACGATCGTGCAGCGGGACCGCCCCCGTCAGCAGCTGCTCGCCGATCACCTTGTCCACGGCGTTGTGCCTCCCGACGTCCTCCCGGACCGACATGACGTCGCCGTCGCGGGTGCTCAGGCCGGCGGCGTGCAGGCCACCCGTCCGGTCGAAGACCCGCTGGGCGGCCCGCAGCTGCTCCGGCAATCCGACGAGCACCTCGGCCGCAACCGTGAACCCCATCGGGACGACGTCGCATCGCACCGCGATGTCGTCCAGCGAGGCCCTGCCGCAGACGCCACAAGACGAGGTCGCGTAGAAGTTCCTCGACAGGTGCGCGGCGTCGAACGGCGACGTGAGCGAGACCGTGACGACGTTGTACCGCTGCTCCGCGTCGTCGATGTCGTCGCAGTAGGCGACCCGCTGGACACCGTCGGCCGCCACGAGTCCTTCGGTGAACAGGAAGCCCGCGGCGAGCTCGAAGTCGCCGCCGGGCGTGCGCATCGTGACGGCGACGCGGCTCGCCTCCTGCCCGGGCCCCTGCGCCCGGATCTCGAGCGGCTCTTCGGTCGCCAGCGAATCGGACCGCTGGGTGCGCATGCCGTCGCGAACGGCCACCACCCGGACGGGCGTGACGTTGCGGCGGGTCTGCTCGGACGCGACCATCCATCCCAGTATGGCTCGCCGCGCAGCCTGACCTGTAGTCAGCCGCGACCCGGCCCGATTCTCTCGGCTCGGCAGGGCTGCGCTAAGGTCCGGTGCGCCTCCCGAACGACGAAGGAGCGGTGCGCCGCATGAAGTCCGGTCTCGAGATCGCCCAGGAAGCCGAGCTGCGCCCGATCACCGAGGTCGCGGCTGCGGCCGGGATCGAGCCCGAGGAGCTTCGGCCGTACGGCAGCAATCGAGCGAAGGTATCGCTGTCGATCCTCGATCGCCTTGCGGGCCGGCCCAACGGCAAGCTGATCATCACCACCGCGATCACGCCGACGAAGGCGGGCGAGGGCAAGACGACGACGTCGGTCTCGCTCACGCAGGGCCTGGGGAAGATCGGCACGGACGTGATCCTCGCGCTCCGCGAACCGTCGATGGGCCCGGTGTTCGGCATCAAGGGCGGCGGCACCGGCGGCGGGTACGCCCAGGTCGTGCCGATGGAGGACATCAACCTCCATCTGAACGGCGACTTCCACACGGTCACGGCGGCCCACAACCTGCTGTCGGCCGCACTGGACGCGTCGATCTTCCACGGCAACATGCTCGACATCGACCCACAGACGATCACCTGGCCACGGGCGCTCGACGTGAACGATCGCGAACTGCGGAACACCGTGATCGGGCTCGGCGGCAAGGCCCATGGCATCCCGCGGCAAGACGCGTTCGTGATCACGGCCGCGTCGGAGATCATGGCGATCCTCGCGCTCGCGACCGATCTGCACGACCTGCGCGCACGACTCGGCCGGATCATCGTCGCCTCGACCCACGCCGGCGAACCGGTGACGGCCGAAGACCTGAAGGTCGCCGGCGCCATGACGGTGATCATGCGCGACGCGATCGAGCCGAACCTCGTGCAGACCCTCGAGCACCAGCCGGTGCTGTTGCACGCGGGGCCGTTCGGCAACATCGCGCACGCGAACAACTCGATCGTGGAGGACCGGATCGCGTTGAAGCTCGCCGACTACGTCGTCACGGAGGCAGGCTTCGCGAGCGACCTCGGCTTCCAGAAGTTCTGCGACATCGTGTGCCGCTTCGGCGGGTTCGCGCCGAGCGCCGGTGTGCTCGTCACGACGGTCCGCGCGACCAAGTCGCACGGCGGCATGCCCTTCGCCGATCTCGCGACCGAGGATCTCGACGCCCTCCGACGCGGCATCGACAACCTCTCGGCGCACATCCAGATCCTGCGGGAGTACGGCCTGCCGTGTGTCGTCTCGATCAACAACTTCCCCACCGATACCGACGCGGAGATCGAGCTGATCCGCGAGCTCGCCGTCGAGGCGGGCGCCGAGACGGTGGTCGTGAACCGCGGGTTCGCGGAGGGCGGCGCGGGAGCGGTCGAGCTGGCCGAGGCGGTCGTCGAGGCGGCGGAGCGGCCGAACTCGTTCCATCAGCTGACCCCCGACGGCACCGCCCTGAAGGACCAGATCGAGGCGATCGCGATCAAGCTGTACGGCGCCGAAGGCGTCGACTACCTGCCACAGGCCGAGAAGGACATCGCCCGGATGGTCGAGCTCGGTTTCGGCTCGGTCCCGGTCTGCATGGCCAAGACGCACCTGTCGCTCAGCCACGATCCGACGCTGCTCAACCGGCCGCGCGGCTTCCGGTTGCCCGTCCGAGCCGTGGTCCCGAGCGCCGGCGCCGGGTTCGTCGTCGTGTTGTGCGGCGACATGCAACGCATGCCCGGTCTCGGGAAGACCCCCAACTACACGGGGGTCGACATCGACGCGAACGGCCGCACCGTCGGCCTGTTTTAGGCGACCTCGTCGGACGGCGGCATCACGCAGAACTCGTTGCCCTCGGGGTCGAGCATCACGCACCACACGCCGCCGTCGCCCTCTGCCCAGTTGTGGATCGATGCGCCGAGGTCTTCGAGCCGCTCGACCTCCGCCTCAAGGTCCTCGTCGGCGAGCACGTCGAGGTGCACGCGGTTCTTCGCGATCTTCTCCTCCGCCACTTCGGTGAAGAACAGCACGGGCAGGTCGCTGTCGTCCGGCGGTTCGACCATCACCGTGGGATCGTCCTCCGGGTCGGTGATGCCCTTCGCGACGAGCCGCGCGAGCTCGACCTCGTCGTAGGGCGCAACGCTCCAGCCGAGTGCCGCAGCCCAGAAGCGCGCGAGGGGCGCCGCGTCACGACAGTCGAACACGATCGCGTCGATCCGCACGGCCGGAGCGTGGCGTGCCACCGGCAGAAGCGCAAGTCCCGCGAACGTGCTGCGCTCAGGTGTGCACGGCGATGAAGAACGCTTCGCTCACGTCGCGCAGGATCGACTGCGCTCGATGCCGCAGCGAATTCGCCGAGTCCGCGAGCTCTTGTTGCCGGGTCTTGTCGATGAACGTGATCGCGTTGATGTCGACGTTCGCCAGGGCGGCCAAGGCGGCTGCGTGCAGCGCGGCGGCGGCACTCAGCGCGTCCGAGGCGGCGTTCGGGTTCCCCGAGGTGAGCGTCTCCTCGGCGAGCGCCATGAGGTAGACCGATCGCCGGGCTACCTCGAGCGGGATGTCGGCCGCGCGCTCCAGCGCTTTCTGCAGCGTGACGGACCAGGCGTTCTGCTCCTCGGGCGTGTTCTTCGGCAGCTTGTAGGCCGCCATCACCGCTCGATACGCCTCCGCATCGCGGTCGGCGAGCGCGAGCAAGGTGAACCGCTCGTCGTCGCACTCCTCCGCGATCTCGCGCATCCGATCGGCGGCCCCCTCGAATCCCTTCTTCTTCAGCGTGAGCCGGGCGACCATCGCGATCAGGGCCGAGCCGGCCGCTGCCGAGAGGGCCGCCCACGCGCCCCCACCTGGGGTCGGCGCCTCCGACGCGAGGTCGTCCAGGAACGGACCGATCCGCGTGCCGGCCGTCGGCATGTCCTCGATCGGCACCTTGACCGGCTTCCCTGCCGCCTGGGTCGACGTGGTGCTCCAACCGCTCGGTTGCTCCCCGGCCGGCGCAGGCGCGCTCGGCGAGGCCCATCCTCCCCCGCTCGGCGGGTCGGCTGCCGGCGGTGTGTTCGATGGAGCACCTTGGTCGCTTGGCCACTGCTCGCTCATCGCATCTCCTCGATCAACCGCTCGAGCACCTGGTTCGACGGATCGAATCCCCTGAGCCGCACGTGCTCCGCATCGTCATCGGGTAACGCCGCCGCCGGCACGAGGCCGACGATCTCGGAGTCGGTCACCTGTGCACCGCGGGCCTCGGCCTGCGCCGACACGGCATCGTAAGCCGCCCGCACCCCGGTGACCTCGTGATCCACCAGGTTCATCGACACCGTCACGCGATCGCGTTCCGGCACCGCGAACCCGATGGCCCGAAGCGCGGGGAGCCCGCCGCCCGCCTCACGGATCGTGCGCGCGATCTCCTTCGCCATCTCTTCGGTACCGACGAGATAGACGTTGAACGCGATGAGGGGCTGCCGAGCTCCCACGGCCGTGGCCCCGGCCGGTCCGATCGCGTGCGGGCCGACGTCCGGGAGACGCTCCCCCTTCGCCACCGCGTCGCGGAGCGCCTCGTACTCGCCGCGGCGGACGTCGGCGAGCGACCGTCGTTCAGGCGTCCGGGCCGCCCGGTCGTACAGGTAGACGGGCAGCTCGAGCTCGCGGGCGAGCTCCTCGGCCACCTCCTCGGCGAGCGCGATGCACTCCTCGATCGTGACATCGCGCACCGGCATGAAGGGGATCACATCGGCGGCGCCCATCCGCGGATGACCGCCACGGTGACGCTCCATGTCGATCAGCGAGACCGCGACCCGCGCGCCGGCCACCGCCGAACGGCGCACACCCTCGCGGGAGCCCAGGACGGTCGTGTCGAGGCGGTTGTGGTCCGCGTCGGCCTGCCGGTAGACGAGCTTCGAGCCGGGTACCTGCAGCGCGTCGCAGATCGCATCCATCACATCGACGCGGCGGCCCTCCGAGAAGTTCGGGACGACGCCGTAGATCGGCTCACCCACGCGCGGCAGGATAGCCGCGACCGCGTCAGGCCCGAGCTTTCTCCTTCTTCGGATCCAAGATCGACAGCACGTCCACCGTCGCGACCGAGCCGCCGACGTCGACCTTGGTGCCGTCTTCGGCGGCGCCCGCATCGAGGATCGCGAGCCCGATCTTGCCGACGCGTGGGCTGTCCGCGAGCGAGGTGACGACGCCGACCTCCGATCCGTCCTTCGTCACGGCCGTTCCGGCCTCTGGCAGCTCCCCCTCGAAGCGAAGCGTCTTGAACCGCTTCGGTGGGTTCGAGCCGCGCTCTGCCAGCGCCTCGGCCCCCACGTTCTCGGTCCCGGTCTTGATGAACCGATCCAAGGAGAGGTCCCACGGCGAGATCTCGCCGGGGTTGTAGTCCTCGGCGATCACGATGAGTCCGACCTCGGCCCGGGCCAACTCGATCGCGTTCAGGCCGAACGGCGTCGCGCCGGCGGCGATCAACGCATCCCATACCACTTGCGCGTTCGAGGGATCCATCACGACCTCGTAGCCGTGCTCGCCGCTGAACCCGGTGCGCAGCACATAGGCCGGAACGCCGGCGACCGTGGTCATCTGTGGCCAGAATCGGAAGTACCGGAGCTCCCCAAGGTCTCGCTCCGTCAACGGCTGGAGCGTCTGCTGCGAGGTCGGGCCCTGTACGGCGATCATCGCGAGGTCCTGCGTCTTGTGCGTGATCGTCGCGTCCAGGTCGCCTGCCGTTTCACGGAACCAGTCCTCGAAATCCGCCGAGT
>JBKPRM010000169.1:0-8607 GCA_046734555.1 Actinomycetota bacterium
CGTCCAGGGGATCGGCGAAGAGGCTGGCGCCGCACTCGTCGAACATCCGGCGGTGAGCCGGATCGCGTTCACCGGATCGGTGGAGACGGGTCGGCTCGTCGCCGCCGCCGCGGCGGCGAACCTCACCCCGACCTCCCTCGAGCTCGGCGGGAAATCCCCGTTCCTGATCTTCGCCGACGCCGACCTGGAGGCCGCGGTGAAGCAAGCGGTCGGGCAGTTCGACAACGCGGGACAGGTCTGCCTGGCGGGCACCCGGTTGTTGATCGAGTCGTCGTCGTACGACGAGTTCCTTGAGCGCTTCGCCGAAGCGGCGGGGCGCGTCGTCCAAGGCGACCCTCGCGAGGAGACGACCGACATCGGCCCGCTCATCAGCAGGGAGCACTTCGAGCGCGTCGATGGGTTCGTGCGCGCCGGACACGCGGAAGGGTCGCGGGCGCTGGTCGGCGGCGGCCCGAACGAGGCCCTCGGTGGCTTGTATTACCGCCCGACCCTGTTCGTGGACACGCCGGACGGCTCGCCGCTGTTGACGCGCGAGATCTTCGGGCCCGTGCTCACCGCCCAGCCGTTCCACGATGAGGCGGAGGCGATCGCGCTCGCCAACGGCACGGACTACGGTCTCGCCGCCACCGTCTACACGGGCGACGAGGCTCGCGCGAAACGCGTCGGGGAACGACTCGTCGCCGGCACGGTCTGGATCAACTGCTTCTTCGTTCGCGATCTCGACGCGCCGTTCGGCGGGTCGCGCAACTCGGGGATCGGCCGCGAGGGCGGCCGGTGGAGCTTCGACTTCTACGCCGACGTGAAGAACGTCGTGACGGCGCCGTCGTCCGGCGGGTGAGGAGGATGGATGGGTGAGGTGGTAGGCGCGGCGCTCGTCGCGCACGTTCCGACGATCATGCTGCCCGAGGACGTCAGGCTCGAGCTGAATGAGGGCAAGGAGATCTCGCTCGTCCCGGGCCTGCAACGGATGAAGCGTGACTGCATCGACCGCCTCAAGCCGGACACGGTCATCGTCTTCGATACGCATTGGGAGTCGACGTTCGAACACATCGTGACCGCGCACGATCGCAGGCAGGGTCTGTTCACGAGCAGCGAGCTGCCACGCGGCATGCGGCAGATCCCCTATGACATGCCGGGCGACCGGGACCTCGCGGAGCGGATCGCGGCGCAGGCCGAGGGGCGCGACGACTGCTGGATCCTCGCGTGCGACGACCCTTACCTGCCGATCTTCTACGGCACGGTCAACATCTGGACGTTCCTCGGTGATCCCGAGACGAGGTGGCTGAGCGTCGCCCTCAACCAGTGTTGCGACACCGATGACTTCCTGCTCCTCGGGTCGCTGATCGGGAAGGCGATCGCGGAGAGCGATCGGCGCGTCGTGTTGCTGGCGTCGGGCGGGATGACCCACCGGTTCTTCGGGTTCAAGGAGTTGCGACAGCGGGAGGCACAGCGCGCGCCCGACAACATCTACGACCGCGCGTACTACGACGCGGACATGCACGTACTCGACCTGATGCAGCGCGGCGACCACGCCGGTGTGATCGACAACATGCCCACGTATCGCAAGGCCTACCCGGAAGGCCATTTCGGGCATTACCTGATGATGGCCGCAGCGATCGGCGGCGCCGGATGTCGTGCGCCGGGCGAGTTGTTCAGCGAGTACGAGGCATCGGTCGGCACCGGCCAGGTGCACGTGTGGTTCGAGCGTCCGGCGGACGGGTGGACGGGGATCGGATGACCGACGACGAGCGTCCGCTGCGCCTCGATGCCCCTCGGGAGGAGGCGCTGGCGCACGCGGCCCGACTCGTCGAGGAGGCGTGGCGTTCGTTCGACCGGTTCCGGCCCGAGGAGCCGCCCCTGGACGATCGCGTGCGCGCGCTGATCAGGGCGGGGCTGCCCGAGGACGCCTCGCCCGTGCACGAGACGCTCGACGATGCGGCCCGGATCCTCGATGAATCGATCGCCCAGCCGCGGCCCCGGTACTTCGCGTTCATCGGGTCGAGCGGGCTGCCGATCGGCGCGATCGGCGATCTGCTGGCGCATACCTACGACATCAACCTCGCGGTCGACGCGCGTGCCGCGACGGTGGTCGAACACCAGGCGGTGCGATGGATCGGCGAGTTCGTCGGATTCCCCGTTGCGTCGGGGACCTTCACGAGCGGCGGAACGATCAGCAACCTCACCGCGCTGGCGGCCGCGCGCGAGTGCGCGATGCCGCGCTCCCGACATGCCGGCCTCGGCGGCGAGCGCCCGGTCGTCTACTGCTCCCAGGAGGTTCATTACTCGGTCACCCGCGCGGTCGAGCTGCTTGGGATCGGGTCGGATCGGTTGCGGGTGATCCCGCTCGACCCGCTGCGGCGCATCAGGACCGACCTCCTCGCTGATGCGATCGCCGCCGATCGTGCGGACGGCGCGACACCCGTGGCCGTCATCGCATCTGCGGGGACGACGTTGACCGGTGCCGTCGACGACCTCGAGACGGTGGCCGACGTCTGCGAGGACGCCGGCGTGTGGCTGCACGTCGATGGAGCCTATGGGCTCCCCGCCGCTGCGGTCCGACCTGACCTGTTCGCGGGCTTGTCTCGGGCCGACTCATGCTCGGTCGACGCACACAAGTGGCTGTACCTCCCCAAGGCGTGCGGCGTCGTGATGAGCAGACACGAGGACGTCTTCGTGGAGTCCTTCTCGCACGAGCAGGGCTACCTCCCCCACCAACAGCACGAGCTGCACGCCGCCGACATCACGTTGGAGTACTCCCGGCCGTTCCGTGCGCTCAAGGCGTGGCTCGCCTTCCGCGCGCACGGCGCGCAGCAGTTCCGCGACGCGATCGACCGCAACCTCGCGGAGGCCGACCTGCTCTACCGTCGCGCCCAGATGAGCGAGGACTTCGAGGTGTTCGACGCACCCCCGCAGCTGTCGGTCGTGCCGTTCCGGCATTCACCACCGGCGGTCTCCCTCGACGCGCACAACGAGCGACTCGCGCAGGCGATCCAGGCCGACGGCCGCATCTATCTCGCGTCGGCGCTGATCGATGGCGAGGTGTGGCTCCGGCCCTGCTTCGTGAACTTCCGGACCACGGAGGAGGACGTCGTCGCGATCTTGGATGTCGCCCGCGAGCTCGGCGCCCGTCTCACGTCGGGGGCGGCGTGACCGACGACCTCCTGCCCGCGGAACGCAAGGTGATGGCTGCGCTCGGCGATCAACAGCTGGACTTCCGCGCGATGTGGGCGATCTCGAACCTGTTCCGCAGCGCCGCCGCCGTCCGCCGGCACATGGAGGCGAAGATCCTGGCGGCCGAACGCGTCTCGTGGACGTCGTTCGTCGGCCTGTGGGTGCTGTGGGTCTGGGGAGAGCTGGGCGCCAACGCGTTCGCGGACGCGGTCGGTATCAGCCGGCCGACGGCGACCGGGGTGCTTCGCACGCTCGACACCCGCGGGTGGATCACACGCCGGCCCGACCCGGGCGACGGTCGCAGCGTCCTGGTCTCGCTGACGCCCGAGGGTCGCAAGACGATCGAGCATCTGTTCCCTCGGTTCAATGCCGAGGAGACCGCGATCGCCAGCGCGCTCGGCGACCATGATCAGGATCGGCTTGCCTCGATGCTGCGGTCGCTCTCGCGCAGCGTCCAAGACCGCAACGGCTCCGTGACGCGCTCCTAGCGGGTCACGATCCGCACCGGCATCCGCTTGATCCCGTTCACGAAGTTGGACCGGATACGCTCGGGCGGTCCTGCGAGCTCGATCGACCGCATCCGTGGGAGAAGCTCTTCGAACAGGATCGTGGCCTCGAGCCGCGCCAGGTGCGCGCCCAAGCAGAAGTGGGGCCCGCCGGGACCGAAGGTGACGTGATCGTTGGGCTTCCGTGTGATGTCGAAGCTGTCCGGATCGTCGAAGACCTCTTCATCGCGGTTCGCGCTGATGTACCAGGTCACGACCTTGTCGCCGGCATGGATCGTTTCGCCTCTGAGTTCGACGTCGCGGGTCGCGGTCCGGCGGAAATGCAGCACGGGCGTCGCCCATCGCAGGATCTCCTCGACGGCGAGGGGGATGCGCTCGGGCTCCTCCTGCAGGAGCCGGAGCTGATCGGGGTGCTCCATCAGCGCGAGCATGCCGGCGCTGATCGTGTGCCGGGTGGTCTCGTTACCGGCGATCATCAGCAGCGAGAAGTAGTTGTGGAACCCCCGCTCGTCCAGCACACCTTCCTGCTGGGCGGTGACGAGCGCCTGGATCACATCGTCGCTCGGTTCCTCACGGCGCTGATCGGCCTGCGCGTCCGCGTACGCGAACACGTCACGCGCGATCGGCGAACGGAACGGGAACAGCCGGTACTCCTCGGTGTCGACCTTGTCGACGACGGCCGCCGACAGCTCGTGGTCCTGGTTGGCGATCATCTTGTCGCCCCAGGAGATCAGCTGGGGAGCATCCTCCTGCGGAACCGTGAAGATCGAGCACAGGAATCGGATCGGGAGCTCCCGGCTGATCGAGCCGACGAAGTCGAACGGCTCATCGTCGACCAGCGCCGAGTCGAGCACGTCGCGCGCGACGTCGCGGATCCAGTCCCGGTACTGGCCGACGCCGCGCGCGCTGAAGCGCTTCGCGCAGATCGATCGCAGCTTCGTGTGGCCTGGCGGGTCGGTCTCGAGCATCGAGCGTCGGATCTCGAGCTGTTCCGGGTCGAGCTCCTCGAGAGAGACCGCGCCGACCTCCGAGGAATACGTCGCCCAGTCGATGTGAACCGCGACGAGGTCCTCGTACCTCGTCACCGCCCAGAAACCTGCGTTGGGTTCGGGCTCCGGATGCCAGGCAACGGGCGCCTGCTGCCGTAAGCGTCGGAACCAATCGAACGGCACGCCGTCGACGAAGTTGTCCGGATCGGCGAGGTCGATCCCGTCGAGCGCAGCGTTCACGGGCCCTCCATCAGAAGAACGGTGCGTAGTACTCGAGCTCCCATGGCGTCGGGTCCGCCGTCATCGGGTCGTCCACGGCCTCGGAATAGCGCTTCCATTCCGCGAGCTTCAGCTGCGAGAACGCGTCGACGAACGGTGCACCGAGCGCGTCGCACAACCGCTCGTCGCGCCCCATCGCCTCGACCGCCGCCTCCAAGGTGGCTGGAACGTGATCGCCGGTCGGCTGCGCCGCGACGGGCTGCGGAGGGGGTGTCGTCATCGCGTCCTCGGCGCCGAACCGGCAGGCGTGCAACAGCGCCGCCGCCGCCAGGTACGGATTGCATGCGCCGTCGGGAACGCGGTTCTCGAGACGCGTGGCGTCGCCGCGATCGGGCCCGATGCGGATCGCGACGGTGCGGTCGTCGTGTCCCCAGTTGGCCCAATAGCCGTTCATCATGTCGGGGCGCAGCCGCTTGTAGGCGTTCACCGTCGGGGCCAAGATCGCCGCCGTCCCCTCGTGGTGGGCCAACATGCCGGCCATGCAGTTCCGGGCGAGGTCACTGAGGCCCTCGGGATCGGTGCGATCGTGCAGCACGTTCGTCCCGGCGGCGTCCCAGAAGCTGATGTTCACGTGCAGGCCCGAGCCCCCGCGATCGCCGAAGGGTCGCCCGATGAACGTCGCTCGGTGCCCTCTCGACGTGGCGATCTCGTGAGCCAGCACCCGGAAGAGGAACGCGTCGTCGGCGGCGGTCACCGCGTCGCGGTATCGGATGTTGACCTCGAACTGCGAGTCGTCGAACTCGGTGCACCAGGCCTCGACGTCCAGACCCGAGGCGACGGCCGCGTCGGCGATCTCCGCGACGACACCGTCGGGATCGACCGCCGTCCCGGTGCCGTAGACGCGTGACCCCGGCGTCGACAGCGGCAGCCAGCCCGAGTCCGCGTCGGGCCGCAACAGGTAGAACTCGAACTCGAAGGCGATCTGCGGGGTGAGCCCCCGGGCGATCCACGAGGCGACGGCCTGTTCCAGGAGATGCCGCGGATCGACCGGTACCGGTGCCCCGAGCCGGCTGAGCCGCCCGATGCCCACCGTGGTCGCCGGCTCCCAGCCGGGACGCAGGCTGTCCGTTTCGATCGTGGCTTCGAGATCGGGCAACCCGACGTCGAACGCGAGCCCTTCGATCGGCAGGATCTCCCGATCGAACGTCAGCGGGAACGTCGCGAGGCAGAAGTTGGCGCGGTCACGTTCCTGCCAGTTGCCGTACAGATATTTGCCTCGTTCGATGCCGTGGATGTCCGACCACAGCAGTCGCAGTCGCGTCCCGTTCGTGTCCACACGACTCCTTTGGATACGAACTATCTTCCCGGCCGAGCATACCCCCGGTCAGTTCTTCGTGGGCGGGCGGACCCCGCGGAACTCCCAGTCGCCGCCGAGGGCGGTCGACTCGACCTCTTCCGAGGCGCTCGGCTGCGCGCCGACATCGTCGCGGATCGCGACCCGGCCTTCGACGACCGTGTTGCGAAGGAGGCCGAGTCCCTCGACCTCGACCTCGACGACGTCGCCCGGCTGCACGGGACGAGAGTTCGCCGGCGTCCCGGACAAGATCACGTCGCCGGGCTCGAGCGTGATCGTCCGCGCGATGTCGGCGACGAGGTATGGCATGTCCCACACCATCTCGTCGGTGTTCCCCGACTGCCGAACGTCGCCGTTGACGCGCGTCTCGATGTGCTTGCCCCGGAAGTCCCACCCGGTCATCAGGCCGGGCCCGAGCGGGCAGAGCGTGTCCGAGCCCTTCACGCGCAGCATCGAGCCGGCGTCGGTATCGCGGAAGTCATGCAGCCCGAAGTCGTTCGCGACGGTGTAGCCGAGGATGCGTGACTCGGCCTGTTCGGGAGACACGTGCAGGGTCCGGTCGCCGATCACGATCGCGATCTCGCCCTCGTAGTTGAGATAGCGGCATCGAGGCGGCCGGACCACCTCTCCGTCGTGATGGTTCAGGGCGCTGACGGGCTTGTGGAAGTACGTCGGCGCCGCGCCGAGCGACGCCTGGAACTCCGCCCGCCGGCTCTCGTAGTTGAGATGGACGCACACGATCTTCGTCGGTTCGCACGGCGGGAGATGCTGCGCGTCGCCGATCGCGACCCGTTCGCCATCAGGGGTCACGAGCTCGTCGCGGTCGCGCCTCACGCCGATCGGACGTCCCCGCAACATGATGCGTCGCGTCTCCATCGACGTATTATCCGCCTCGATGGGTGAGCTCCGTGGCTTCCTCGCGCCACGCTCGCCGGAAGGCGAGGCCTCGCTGATCCCAGCTCCCCCGTGGCACTACTCCGGCGACGTGCTCACGATCGAATACCGTGCCTCGCCAGGTTCCGTCGCGCGATGGCTCCCGAGCGGTGTCGAACCCGCGGAGGAAGACCCGGACGCCGTCGCTGTCGTGTTCGCCGACTGGCAATCATCCGACGCAGACGGCAGCGAGCTGCTCGACCCCGTTCGGTCGCAGTACAAGGAAGCCTTCGTCGTGGTGCGATGTCATCACGACGGCGTGACCTACTCACGATGCATCTTGATCTGGGTGGACAAGGACTTCGCGCTCGCGCGGGGCTGGTTCCAGGGCTACCCGAAGAAGTTGGGTTCGATCTGGATGACGCGGCCGATCGTGGTCGGACGCGCAGGCCCGCGGCTCGAGCCTGGCGGCCGCATCGGCGCCTCCCTCGCGGCGAACGATCGACGCCTGATCGACGCGGTCTTCAGGATCGAAGGGAACGCCGACACCGCGGGGTTCGTGAACGCGCTGCCGATGCTGCATTCGCGATGGATGCCGGCGATCGACGGCGCGGGTGACGCGTTGGACGAGCTCGTCGTGCTTCGGTCGCAGGACGTCGAAACCGGTCCGGTGTATTCAGGGTCGTTCGATCTGCGGCTCTATGACGCCCCCGGCGAGGAGCTGACCTCCCTCGCGCCGGTCGAGCCCATCGCGGCCTACTGGAGACAGGTGGCGGCGACCTTCGTCGGCGGCGACCGCCTCTAGGGCGCGGCCGGCTGGGCGACGCGGTCCGGTCCGAGGCGGTACCCGCAACGGCGATCCGCGGCCGAGCGTTCGCCCATCCACGCGAGATATTCGGAGCTCTCCGACGCGCGCGGAGCTAGGCGTACCGCCCGCACTCGAGACACGGATACCAACCGCCGGCGGGGTCTTCCAGCATGAACGTTGTCGTGCGTCCACACCGAGCGCACGTTCGAGTCTGGTGGCTCGCGAGGATCGTGCTCTGGTGCCGAAGCGACTCGGCCTTGGCGCGCATCTCCTTCGCTTGTTGCTGCGAGACCGACATCCCGACCCTCAACTGATCCCTCCCCTTCGGGGATCCGACGCGTTCGCCAGCCTCGCCGGCATCCCCGGCATCTTCCGGATGATCGCGAACCCCCTGCGCTCCGACATCAACATGTCCAGGTCCGGACTTTCGTGGTCGAGCGCGATGGCGAAGGACGTCCCGCGCTCGCGGACCTCCTCGTATTCGATGTGGGTGAGCACGATCGTTGCCTTGCAGGCATCGTCGCTGCACTCACACACGAACGGGCTCCGGGCTCGCCCACCGGAACCCTCGTTCGATTCATCGATCCACTCGTTGAGGTCACGCGACCTCGTCTCGTTCCCGACCTCTTGCTCGCGCCAGTCGCTCACGATGCCTCCCCCGCAACCCGGGAGGGTCTGCCGTCGCGC
>JBKPRM010000170.1:0-9167 GCA_046734555.1 Actinomycetota bacterium
GTACGCGTCTGACGGATCGAGGGACTCGCTCCCACCGATCGGAAGCTCGCCCCGCCCGACCGTCTCGATGTAGGCGTCGGGCGGGCGGAGGTTCCACCAGCGCATGTCGTCGCGGTACGAATGCGCCCCGGCACCGAGCCCGACGTATGGACGACGCTCCCAGTAGCCCAGGTTGTGGCGGCACTCGAACCCGGGCTTGGCCCAGTTGGAGATCTCGTAGTGCCGATACCCGGCGTCACGGAGCAGCTCGCAGGCGAGGCCGAACATGTCCGCCTGAAGGTCGGGGTCGGGGGCGCTGCGGGTGCCGGCGGCGATCTGTCGTCCCAGCGGCGTCGCCGGCTCGATCGTGAGCGCGTACGCGGAGACGTGCTCGGGCGCGAGGCCGATCGCCTCGTGCACCGTGCGTTCCCACGAGTCGATCGTCTCCCCGTCCGCGCCGTAGATGAGATCGAGGTTGACGTTGTCGTAGCCGGCGCTCCGTGCTGCGGTCATCGCGCCCCGGACCGCTGCGGGCTGATGGATCCGCTCGAGCGACGCCAGCACGGCAAGGTCGAAGGACTGCGCGCCCATCGAGAGCCGGTCGTACCCGGCGCCGCGGATCGCGCGCAGCGAGTCGACGTCGACCGTGTCGGGGTTCGCTTCCACCGTGATCTCCGCCTCGTCGGCCAGATCGAACCGGTCGCGCAGGTGCACGAGCAACGCCCGCAGGTCCGCCGGCGCCATCGTCGTCGGCGTCCCGCCCCCGAGGAACACGCTCACGAACGGCGTTCCCGCCCACCCCGGGGCGGCGAGCTCGGCCTCGCGCAGCAGCGCCTGCTGATACGTCGGGCGCAGCGCATCGAGCCCCGCGTACGCGTTGAAGTCGCAGTAACCGCACCGCGTCAGGCAGAACGGTACGTGCACGTAGATGCCGGCCTCGCTCACCGCTTCGTTGCTCCCGCGCGCTCATCCACCCGCAGCGCCGCGATGAACGCATCTTGCGGTACGTCGACCTTGCCGACCCGTCGCATGCGCTCTTTCCCCTTCTTCTGGGTCTCGAGGAGCTTGCGCTTGCGCGTGATGTCGCCGCCGTAGCACTTCGCGAGCACGTCCTTGCGCTTGGCCTTGACGGTCTCGCGCGCGATCACCTTGGACCCGATCGCGGCCTGCACCGCGACGTCGAACAGCTGCCGCGGGATCAGCTCCTTCAGCCGTTCGGTCATGCGCTTGCCGTACTCGTAGGCCTTGTCGCGATGCACCACGCTCGAGAACGCGTCCACCGGCTCGCCGTGGAGCAACACGTCGACCCGGACGAGCTTGGCTTCCTGGTACCCCCAGGGCTCGTAGTCGAGGCTCGCGTACCCGCGCGTTCGCGACTTCAGCTGGTCGAAGAAGTCGAAGACGATCTCAGCGAGCGGCAGCACGTAATGCACCTCGACGCGCTCGGGCGTGAGGTACTCCATGTCGACCTGCTCGCCTCGCCGGCCCTGGCAGAGCTCGAACACCGCTCCGAGATAGCCGCTCGGCGTGATGATCGTGGCGTAGACGACGGGCTCCTCGACGCGGTCGTAGTCGCCCCCCGGTGGCATCTCCGCCGGGTTGTGCACGATCATCTCGTCCGCCCCCTTGAAGACGTGGAACTCCACGTTGGGGGCGGTCGAGATCAGCTCGAGGTCGAACTCGCGCTCGAGTCGCTCACGAACGATGTCCATGTGCAGGAGCCCGAGGAACCCGACGCGGAAACCGAACCCGAGCGCTTGCGAGGTCTCCGGCTCATACACGAGCGCCGAGTCGGAGAGCTTCAACTTGTCGAGGGCTTCGCGCAGCGCGCTGTAATCGCTCCCATCCGCCGGGAACAATCCTGACCACACCATCGGCTTGGGCTCGCGGTAGCCGGGCAACGGCTCAGCGGCGCCGATCTTGCCCCCGAGGGTGATCGTGTCGCCGACCTTGGCCTGGTGCACATCCTTGAGGCCCGTGACGAGGTAGCCGACCTCGCCGGGCCCGAGCGCGTCGACGGGCGTGGCCTCCGGTGCCATCACGCCCGCCTCCTCCGCCTCCGAGGTCACGTTGGTCGCGAACATCTTGATCGTGGCGCGTGAGGGGAGCCGGCCCTCCTTCACGCGGACGTAGGTGATGACCCCGCGATACGTGTCGAACGCCGAATCGAAGATGAGGGCCCGAAGCGGCTCGTCGGCGTCGCCCGTCGGAGGCGGGATCCGCTCGACGACGGCACCGAGCAGCTCCGGCACGCCCTCGCCGGACTTCGCGCTCACCCGCAAGATCTCATCCGGGTCGACGCCGAGGAGCTTCGCGAGCTCGTCAGCGCGAGCGTCGGGCTCCGCAGCGGGCAGGTCGATCTTGTTGATCGCCGGGACGATCGCGAGGCCGGCATCGCGGGCCAGGTGATAGTTCGCGAGCGTCTGGGCCTCGAGCCCCTGGGCCGCGTCGACGAGCAAGATCGCGCCCTCGCAGGCCGCGAGCGACCGTGAGACCTCGTAGGTGAAGTCGACATGGCCCGGCGTGTCGATCAGGTTGAGCTCGTAGCCCTCGTGCAGCAGCCGGACGGCTTGCGCTTTGATCGTGATGCCGCGCTCGCGTTCCAGATCCATCCGATCGAGGTACTGGGCGCGCATGTTGCGACCCTCGACCGTGTGGGTCAGCTCGAGCATGCGGTCGGCCAGCGTCGATTTCCCGTGGTCGATGTGGGCCACGATGCAGAAGTTCCGGATGTGCGAGATGTCCGTCGGCACGACACGTCCATGGTACGGGCGCCGACGGCGCCGTTCGCGCAGGCAGCGGGCGTCCCAGGCACGGCATCCGCCGGATCGGCGTCCCTCCCCCGGAGGTCCGTCCGGAGCCGCTGGTAGACTCCCCCGCTCGTATGGCGAACATCAAGTCTCAGAAGAAGCGGAACATCCAGAATGAGAAGCGCCATCAGCGCAACATCGCGGCGAAGAGCGCTCTCAAGACCTCGACCAAGCGTGTCCACGCGGCGGTGGCCGAGGGTGACGCCGAGACCGCGGTGGCGGAGCAGCTCGCGGCTGCGCGGGCGCTGGACAAGGCGGCGAGCAAGGGCGTGCTGCACAAGCGCACGGTCGCTCGGAAGAAGAGCCGCCTCGCCAAGGCCGCGAACGCGACGGCCGGCGCGTAGCTACGCGGCGATCGCCGCGATCAGGACCGGCATCACGACATCTCCCGGCGCGCCCGACTTCAGCGCGCGATCGGCGTCGGCGATCCGGTCGTGGATCGCGACAAGCTCCTCGAGCGTGAAGTTCCTCGCCTGCTGCTGGTAGCGGCGCGCCTGCCAGTCGAACCGTAGACCCGCCTCGCGGGCGACCTGCGAGGGGCCGAGGCGGTCCGGGAGCGAGCGCACGCGGAGCAGGTCCCTGACCCGCACGGCGATGCCGCCGAGAACCATCAGAGCCTCGTCGCCGTTCTCTTCGATCGACCGCAGCGCCCGGATCGCGCCCGCCAGGTCCTTCGCGAACGCGCGGTCGCACAGGTCCCACGTCTTCTGTTCGCCCAGCCCACGGAACTGTTGCCGCACCTGGGCAGGTGTCACCTCCTGATCCGGGAAGGCGTCCGCGAGTTGTTCGACCGCGGCGGCGAGTTGCCCGAGATCCTCGCCGAGGGTCTGCACGAGCGTGCGTGCCGCCGGCGCGGTCAGCACGAGATCCGACCTGTTCGCCCGCTGGATCAGCCACGGCTCGATCTCCTTACGCGGCACCTGCACCTGTCGGACCTCGCCGACGGGCTCGACGATCTTGAGCAAGGCGGCGGGCGGCTTTCCCCGCTCGGCGACCGTGCACGTGAGCACGAGCTGCGCGTCGGGATCGGGGGTCCTCAGGTAGGCGCCGAGCTCGGCGACGGCGTCCTTCGACAGGCTGCGGCAGTCGGTGACGAGCAGCGCCCGGGCCTCTCCGAACAACGACGGCGTCGAGAGGTCCTGCAGCTCGGTGCCTTGCCAGTCGGCGGCATCGATCTCGGTCGCCCGAACGGCAACGAGCCGCTCGAGCGCAGCCTCACGAAGGAGGAACGGATCTTGCCCCCACAGCAGCGTCACTGCGGTAGCTGTCACGCTCGGATGGTACCGGCCTCGGGTGACGCCCTATCGCTCCGACGAGACGAGGGGATCACCCGCCACCGTCCACGTGATCGTGATCGTGCCGTGCTCGTCGGTTCGCCAGATCTGTGCGCCGGTCGCCGCCGCCTCGCCCAGCGCAACGGGGTCCGGATGCCCGTACGGGTTCGGTTGGCCGACGCTGATAGGGATGACCTCCGGCGTCACGGCGGGGAACAGCGCTGGGAGCGACGTGTCGCCGCCGTGGTGTGGCATCTTCAGCACGTCGACGTCTTCGAGCCGTCCGCTGTCCAGCAGCACCTGCTGCGCCTCACGTTCCGCGTCGCCCGTGAACAGCATCGAGTCGTCGCCGTATCGGAGGAGCGCCACGATCGAGTCGTTGTTCGGGTCCGAGTGAGATCCGTCCCAACACCGATCGGGCGACAAGATCTCGAACGACAGATCGCCGACCGTGACGACATCGCCCGTGCGAGGTGTTCGGACCGGGATCCCTTCCGCATCGATCTCCTCATGGAGCGCCTGCTGCAGCTCCGTGTCGTCCGGGCACCCGGGCTCGAGGAATACGCCGACGGCGAAGCGAGCGACCACCTGCGGCAAGCCGGCGATGTGATCGGCGTGGGGGTGTGTCGCGATCACGGCGTCGAGCCGTTTCACGCCGTAGGACACCAATCGTTGTGCGGCGAGCTCCTCGTCGGGACCCCCGTCGATCAACACGGTCGCGCCACCCGGGCTCGTGATCAGGATCGAATCCCCCTGGCCGATGTCGAGGACGCGAACGGTGAGGCTGGCCGGTGGTCCGGTACCGAGCGCCAGGTGCCACACGAGCAAGGGCGCGATCGCGAACGACGCCACGACCATGCGTCGCGGCATCCGCCACCCGCTGCGGATCCACGAGGCGATCGTGATGAAGACGGTGCCACCGACGATCAGCACCCAGGGGCCGCCGTCGGTCGTGATCCACGCGACGGGCGCCTTCGCGAGGGTCGACGCGACGATCTCGAGGTATCGCATCGGCAGCTGTGCGAGGAGTGCGACCCCGTGGCCGACCGGGATCCAAACGAGGCCGAGCACCGACGCCGCGATCCCGAGGAGCAAGGCGGGCGACACGGCGGGGAACGCGGCCAGGTTCGCGAGGATCGTCACGCCGGGTACCTCGTGGAAGTGGAACAACAGCAACGGCGAGACGCCGAACTGTGCCGCCATCGTCGTCCCGGCCGCCATCGCGGCCGGTGCCGGCATGATGCGCCCGAGCCGTTGCGCGAACGGCGTCGCCAACACGACCATGCCTGCGGTCGCGGCGACCGAGAGCTGGAAGCCGATCGCATGCACCAGCCAGGGGTCGAGCACCAACAGGATCAACACGGCGATCGCGAGGATCGAGCCGGTCGTGCGGGGCTTGCCGAGCACGATCCCCGACAACGCGAGGAACGCCATCGTGCCCGCGCGAAGGACCGAGGGCTCGGCCCCTGTCAGCACGACGAACAAGCCGACCGTGCCGATCCCGAGCACGAACCGTGCCACGGCGCCGAGCCGAAGCGCCCCCGCGAACGCCATCACCGGCGCGAGGACCATCGCGACGTTCTCGCCGGAGACCACCAGCAAGTGACCCAGTCCGGTGGTCTGGAAGTCACGCATCGTGACCGGATCGAGCTTCGATGCGTCGCCGAGCACGAGACCGAGCAGCAGCCCCGCCTCCCGCGCCGGGAAGATCCGCTCGATCGTGCGTCCCACGAACGCACGGACGATCTGGGTCATCCGGATGAACGGTGAGGGTGACCCCCCGAGCCGCTGTGCGTCGAACGCCCGCACGCTCACCCCGATGCCCCGATGCGCGAGCGACTCGGCGAACCCCCGGTCGTCGGGCATCTCGAGGCCGCCACGCACCTCGAGTTGGTCGCCGCGGACCGCCGCAGGGACGTCGTCGCTCCCGCTGACCCAAGTGGTCTCCCGGACCGTCGCGCCGCCGCCCAACCATTCGACGCGAGTGACATCGATCACCGCGTGCCATCCGTACGGGCTCTCCGCGGGATCCTCCCGGAGCGTCCCGACCAACGTGACGGTGCGAGGCGCGAGCCGATGCAGCAGGGACCCGTCGACCCGAGCGGCTCCGAGCCCCGCCCAGGCAAGGCCGCACAGCGCGAAGCCGACCGCGAGCAGCACGATCGCAGCAAGCGGGCCGCGACGCCGGTCAGCGGCCGGCGCGGCTACGGCGGCGACACGTGGATCGTGGGCCTCGACCAACCCGGCGGTGAGGAGCGGATCCGCGCGACGCCGGCCGGGGGCTGCGGCCGCGGCGGCGGCGAGGGTCGCTGCGCCGAGCACGAGCCACGCCCACCACGGCCACGACGCGACCGGGGCGGGCCGGAGATCCCACAGGAGCAAACCGGCCCAGAAGCCGGACGTCGCGAGTGGAGCTCCCCATCCCTGCATACGTGACTCACACCGTCACCTGCGAGCGAAGATCCTCGAGCGTCGCCGGTCCGATCCCCGACACCTCGTCGAGCTGATCGACGGATGCGAACGGACCGTGCTCGGTCCGGTACTGGATGATCGCCGCCGCGAGCACGGGCCCGACCCCGTTCAAGGTCTCGAGCGTCGCCTCGTCGGCTGAGTTGATGTTGACCGTCGCCCCGCCGGTGCTCGTCGTGCCTGTGCCGGTCCCGATCGGCGGCGGCGCGCTCACCGCGGCGCCCTTCTTCGGCACGAGGATCTGTTGGCCGTCCGTCAACGGAGCCGCGAGGTTCAACAGCGTGAGGTCCGCCTTGTCGAGCGCGCCGCCCGCTCGTTCGACCGCATCGATCACACGGTCGCCGGCTTGGAACTCGAACACGCCGGGCCGACGGACGGCTCCCGTGACGTCGACGATCAGCACCGCCATCGTCTCGGATGAAGACGGAGGCACGACCGCCGACGCGAGAGCCACGCCCGACACCGCAGGCGATGCAACCGACGTCGGCAACGGAGCCCGCGACACCTCCGTGGTTGCGACCTCGATCGGCCGCGGGAGCGAGCGCGAGTACCAGAACGCGACGCCCGCGAGGAGCAACGCGACGACGACGATCAGCCCGGCGAGCTCACCGCGAGAGAGCGAATCGAGGCGTTCCCGGATCTGCACGCGCCGACGCTATGCGCGTCGCGGCGGCTCCTCCGTGACCGACGTCACGCGCACCGCGAGGTTTCGCGGGCTATCGCGCGACGAAGTTGACGAGGCGGGGTGCACGGACGATCACCTTGTCGATCGTCATGCCGTCCAGCGCGCGCTGCGCGCCGGCGCTCGCGCGCGCCAACGCCTCTGCATCTTCCTGGGTGATGGCCGCCGAAACGTCCAACTTGTCCCGGACCTTGCCGTTCACCTGGACGACCAGCGTGACCGTCTCGTCGGCGGCGAGGGCGGGGTCGTATGTCGGCCACGCGGACACGTGCACCGACGACCCCTCCCCGATCACCTCCCGCCACAGCTCCTCGGCGGCGAACGGCGCGACGGGCGCCAGCATCTGGGTCAGCGCACGTGCCGCCTCACGGGCGCCGGAACCGGCGTCGAGAGCGGAGCGCATCTCGTTCGTCAGCACCATCAGCTTCGAGATCGCGGTGTTGAACCGATACCGCTCCAAGTCGTCGGTCACGCCCTTGATCGTCTTGTGCGTCAGCCGCACCAGCGACTCGGGCTCGTCAGCTTCGGTGGCAACGGCCTCGTCGACGACGGCGAACACCCGTCCCAGCCATTGATGCACGCCGGGACGGCGATCCGGATCGCCGGCGATCAGTTTCCAGTCGATGTCGTCTTCGAACGGGCCGGCGAACAGCATGATCAACCGCATCGTGTCGGCGCCCCAGCGCTCGACGATCGGCATCGGCTCGACGATGTTGCCCTTCGTCTTGGACATCGACGCGCCGCCGTAGATGACCTGCCCTTGGTTCATCAGGCGCGGGAACGGCTCGACGAACCCGATCATGTCCATGTCGTACAGCGCCTTCGTGAAGAACCGGCAATACAACAGGTGCAGGATCGCGTGCTCGACCCCGCCGGTGTACTGGTTCGCCGGCATCCACCGGTCGACATCCTCGCGACGGAACGGTCCTTCGTCGTCCCACGGCGAGCAGTACCGGAAGAAGTACCAGCTCGAATCGACGAACGTGTCCATCGTGTCGGTGTCGCGGGTCGCGTCCTCGCCGCCGATCGGGCAGGTCACGTGCTTCCACGTGGGGTGGCGCGCCAGAGGGGACTCCCCGCCCGGCTGGAAATCGACGTCGTCGGGCAGGAGCACCGGCAGCTGGTCGTCGGGGACAGCCACCTCGCCGTGCACCGGGCAGTGGATGATCGGGATCGGCGGACCCCAATAGCGCTGCCGTGAGATCAGCCAGTCGCGCAAGCGGAAATTGACGGCGGCGCGACCGCGACCCTCCGACTCCAGCCAATCGATCACCTTGCCGATCGACGCGGGCGACACGTCGCCGTCGAACGGGCCGGAGTTGACCATCACGCCCTCGTGCGGCATCGCCTCGGTCATCCGGTCAGGGTCGACCGGTGGCTCGTCCCTCGGCTGGATCACGACGCGGATCGGCAGATCGTGTGCGCGCGCGAACTCGAAGTCGCGCTGGTCGTGCGCCGGCACCGCCATGATCGCGCCGGTGCCGTAGCCCAGCAGCACGTACGGCGCCGCGAACACCGGGATCCGCTCTCCGTTCACCGGGTTGATCGCGTGGACCCCGAGCGCGGCCCCTTCCCGGGTATCGGCGGCCTCACGCTCGGCGAGCGACGTGTGCTGTGCGCGCTGCACCAGGGGTTCGACGTCGGCCCAGGTGCCGCCGATCTCGGCCAGCCGCCGCACGTCCGGATGTTCGACGGAGAACACGAAGAACGTCGCGCCCCACAACGTGTCGGGCCGCGTGGTGAACACGGTGACGTCCTCGCCGGTCTCCTCGATCGTGAACGTGACCTCGGCGCCCTCGGAACGCCCGATCCAGTTCCGCTGCATCGTCACGACGCGATCGGGCCAATCGACCAGCAGGTCGACGTCGTCCAGCAGGCGCTGCGCGTACTCGGTGATCTTGAAGAACCACTGCGTCAGGTCGCGCCGCTCGACCGGCGTCCCGCAGCGTTCGC